>NZ_JBWGIF010000017.1:0-100886 GCF_056312565.1 Pseudomonas sp. JE3303 | reverse complement strand
ACTCAGCAGTGAAACGATGCATCGCCGATGGTAGTGTGGGGTTTCCCCATGTGAGAGTAGGTCATCGTCAAGATTCATTTCGCAAAACCCCTATCTGCGCGAGCAGGTAGGGGTTTTGTCTTTTCCGCGCGCCAATGTTGCCGGCTTTTGACTTCTAAAATTCCTACGCCAAACAAGGCGGCCACCGGTCAGTCAGTAACGGATGTTTCCTGCAAATCTATCGGAAGCGCCTGACTGTCCAAGATAGCCAAGTGCCAGCTCTACTGTGTCCTCCAGAAATCGAACGAGGATGCATGCTTGGACAACGACACCGACTCTCTAAGGCACGGCTTTTTCTCCCAGCTCCTGCTGTGCGTGTCCATCTCGATCTTTTCAGTGCTCCTCATCGAAGTGCTCACCGGCCGTGCCCAACAGTGGTTCGATGGCTGGTCCTACTACGCTTACATGCTGCTTAATATCAACGAGCCTTTCGAAAGAATGCGCTGGATCGTCGGCGATATCAGCGAAGTAATGTTCTACAAGCATGAGCTGCCCGCCTTGGGCCTGCTCCTGGGTGCATGGCTGGCCCACTCCGCGCATCGCCAAGGCCGCCGTTGGCAAGGCTTTGCCATTTGTTATGGCAGCGGTCTATGGCCCTGGCTGGTCACCAGCTCGCTGCTCTCGCTGTTGCTCAGCCATGTCCTGTGGGGCTGGACCCTGCGCAGCGGAATCTGGCAGCCCACCTATGTCGCTTTCGTTTCGCTACCCGCCGCGCTTGTACTCGTATTCGGGAGTGGCTGGAGGGTATCCCTCACCGGCGCCGTTCTTGGAGCCGCGTTGGTGACCCCAGCGAGCCTGCTGCTGGTCAATTATCTTTGCTACCCCCTCGGGTTGCCGTTGGTGATCGGTAATCTCGGCGGCATGGCCGTCGCAAGCGCGCTCGGATTCCTCCTCTGCAAGCGCATGCCATGGATGAGGAGAGCGCTGCGGCTTTTCAATCGTGCAAGCGCATGTCGATTGCACGATGAGGCAGCATCCAACTACGGGGTACTCTGGACACTGCGCCGCGTATTGGCTGACTTTAGCGAGGCACTGTTTTTAGGCAATGAGATCGCCAGCCTTGGTTTGCTGTTCGGGGTGCTGGCGGCCTATGCGTTGTCCCCAGCGAGTCCGGCCTATGGCTCCTACCTGCTGCACGAGATCATCATCGGCCAGGCACTGTCTTCGTTGCTTGGGGTAATGCTATGGCGCCAGCAGTGGAAGCGACATGGCTGGTATCCCACATACCTGCCCCTTGTGTCAGTCGTACCCGCTGCCGTGCTGAACCTGGGTGGGCAATGGCAGGTCGTCGCCTTGAGCGCGGGGTTCGGTGCGCTGGTAGCGCCACCCTTGGCGGTGGCCATCAACATGAGACTGCCGCACTCCATGCCGGTCTTTGTTGGTAATGTACTGTCCATGGTGCTCACAACCCTGGTGATCGTGCCTCTGGTCGGGCTTTTGACGGGTTCATCAGCTTGATCCAGGCGAGAGGTTGGAAAAAACGTGACTTGACAGCGCATTGCCTGCGTCAAGGATTTGTTCGCAGGTATTGCTTGCCTCTGGACAGACTGACGTCAGCGCACCGCGCTGAGCATTCCTGGATTCATCACTGCAGTATCACTTGAGGTAGCAAGCAAGATGGCCAAGGCCGCCGATGTCGTTGTGCAATGCCTGGAAAACGAAGGTGTCGAGTATGTGTTCGGCATTCCCGGTGAAGAAAACCTCGACCTGCTCGAGTCCCTGCGCAAGTCGAAGATCAAGCTGGTGCTCACCCGCCACGAACAGTCTGCAGGTTTCATGGCCGCCACCTATGGCCGCCTGACTGGCAAGACCGGCGTCAGCCTGTCGACCCTCGGCCCTGGCGCGACCAACCTGGTCACCGCCAGCGCCTACGCCTATCTCGGCGGTATGCCGATGATGATGATCACCGGCCAGAAGCCGATCAAGAAGTCCAAGCAAGGCCGCTTCCAGATCATTGATGTGTGCGGCATGATGGCGCCCATCACCAAGTACACCCACCAGTTCGCCTCGGCCGACAACATCCCGGCTCGTATGCGAGAAGCGTTCCGCCTGGCTGAAGAAGAAAAGCCGGGCGCTGTGCACCTGGAGCTGCCGGAAGACATCGCCGCCGAGCAGACCGACAGCCTGCCGATCCCGCCAAGCCTGACCCGCCGTCCGCTGGCCGAACACAAGGCCATCGAAGCTGCCGTCGAGAAACTGCGCAACGCGCGCAACCCGATCCTGGTGATCGGTGCCGGTGCCAACCGCAAGATGACCGCCAAGGTCCTCAAGCAGCTGATCGACAAGACCGGCATCCCGTTCATCACTACCCAGATGGGCAAGGGTGTGGTCGACGAGCGCCACCCGCGCTTCCTCGGCAACGCCGCGCTGTCGTCCGGTGACTTCGTTCACCGCGCCGTCGAGGCCGCCGACCTGATCGTCAACATCGGCCACGACGTGATCGAGAAGCCGCCGTTCTTCATGGTCCGTGGCGGCACCGAAGTCATCCATGTGAGCTTCCGTTCAGCGGAAGTGGATGCCGTGTATTTCCCGCAGATCGAAGTGATCGGCGACATTGCCAACACCGTCTGGCAGCTCGGTGAAGCACTGACCGACACTTCGCACTGGGATTTCACCCGGCTGATGGCCATCCGCGAAGCCAACGAAGCCCAGATCGCCGAAGGCGCCGACGATGACCGTTTCCCGGTCTACCCACAGCGCCTGGTTGCCGACATCCGCCGCGCATTGCCTTCCGAAGGCATCGTTGCTCTCGACAATGGCATCTACAAGATCTGGTTCGCCCGTAACTACAAGGCACACAAGCCCAACACCGTGCTGCTCGACAACGCCCTGGCGACCATGGGCGCGGGCCTGCCATCGGCCATGGCCGCGCACCTGGTCTATCCGGACCGCCCGGTGATCTCGGTGTGTGGCGACGGCGGCTTCATGATGAACAGCCAGGAGCTGGAAACCGCCGTGCGCCTGGGCATGCACATCACCGTGGTGATCCTGCGTGACGACGGCTACGGCATGATCCGCTGGAAGCAGGCCAACATGGGCTTCACCGATTTCGGCCTGGACTACGGCAACCCTGACTTCGTCAAGTACGCCGAAGCCTACGGTGCCAACGGCCATCGCGTGGAAAGCGCCGAAGGCTTCCTGCCGTTGCTGGAGCACTGCATCAAGACCCCAGGCGTTCACGTGATCGACTGCCCGGTCGACTACTCCGAGAACGACCGCATCCTCAACAGCGAGCTGCGCGAGCGCGCGCTGGCGGTGTAAGGAAGTCAGCCCCGGCATCAGCCGTCGGGGTTTAAAAATGGGGCCGCATCGCGGCCCCATTTTTTTTGGTCTGGATAAACAGCCCGCTCGACACGCCCTTCAACGGCCTCAGAAATTTCGTCCCCCTCACTCAGATCTGGCTGACTAGTTGCGGTACTAAAAGACTGGCTTAACTGGCGTTCCTTCCAATAACGATAAAAAGGACGCCACCATGCCAACCCTGTCAGCCCCGCCCGGGTCGCCGTCATCCAGTTCGACCCGCAGGTCGGGCTGGAACACCGCGAAGACAATCTCCTCAAGAGCCTGGCCCTCGCCGAAGAAGCGGTGGGGCAGGGCGCGCGGGCGGTGGTGCTGACCCAGGGTACGGACAGCCTTGAGGAGACGGCCTACTTTCTGGAGCTGCTCTGGCCCCTTGAGGCGCCTCTGGTGCTGACCGGGGCGATGCGCTCGGCCAGCCAGCCGGGAGGCGATGGCCTGGCCAACCTGCTGGCGGCGGCGCAAGTGGCGCTAGCGGTCTCCAGCCGTGGGCGGGGTGTGCAGGTGGTGATGAATGACGAGATTCATGCCGCCGCCCGCGTGCGCAAGGTGTACAGCCTGGCGGTCGCTGCCTTCGCCTCACTCGGCTTCGGGCCGCAGGGGCGGGTGGTCGAAGGACGTGCAGTCTACTCAGTGCCTCCCTGCCTCGGGTCGTCCTGCCGCTGCCCCGGCGTACGGCCCATCGGGTAGCCTTGCTCGAAGCCTGCCTGGATGGTGACACGCAGCTGCTGGAGCAGATCGCTGGCCTGGGGTATGAGGGCCTGGTGATTGGCGGGTTCGGTGCCGGCCATGTCCCGGCAAGCTGGGCGCAGCCGCTTGAGACGATCGCCCGCGAGCTGTGCGTGGTCGTGGCGACCCGAACCGGCAGCGGTCCGACCGCCACTCACGGTTATGGCTTCGCTGGCGGCGAGATAGACCTGCTCAGGCGCGGTGTGCGAATGGCCGGGCCGCTCTGTCCGCGCAAGTGCCGGGTGCTGATGTGGCTGCTGTTGGGGTGTGATCTGGTCCGTGACATCGATCGCATCCTGGCGCCCCCGGTCTAGCCCGAGGGCACGGGCGGGTATTTGCCGAGGGCCGTCTTCGACCGCGCGCTTGTGCTAGGGTGCTCGGAGATTTCATCTTATGGATACCCGCCCCATGCTACCCGCGCTCACTGAAAAAGAACTCGATCGCCTCGAAGACCTGCTGATCAAATACGGAAACGACCTCTCCGTGCTCAACATCGCGGAGCTTCATGGCTTTTTCACGGCGCTGGCCAGTTCGGTCCCACGGGTGACGCCGGAGCGTTGGCTTCCGGTGGCCAGCGGCGGCAAGGTCCCGAAGTTCAAGACGCCGTCCGACGAAGAGGCCTATACCGCGCTGATGCTGCGCTTCGCTAGCGACGTAGCCAGCGAGCTTGCCAGTGAGCTCGATAGCTTCGAGCCACTCTTCGAGGAGTCGCTGGACGAAGAGGGCCCGGTGACTGTCATGGAGGAGTGGTGCTTCGGATACATGCGCGGCGTGCAGGTGGCGGGGTGGGGCGAATTGCCTCTCGAGCAGGCCGAGCAACTGAGCGTGATTTCCCTGCATGGCTTCGAGGACAACTTCGAGCTGCTCGACGCCATGACGCCAGAGCAGCTGCAAGATTGCGTGCCGCAGGTCATCGACGCGGCGAAGGCGTTGTACCGTTATCAACACAACTCACATCGCTTCTGAAGCTGCCCGCTCGCGATTATTTCGGCCAGCGAAATTATGGATTGCTGAACACGAGGATTCCCTCCGCTAGCGAACGGATACAGCATGACTTGTCTCATCGCATCCCGTTCGCCAGCCAGGAGCCTCAGTCCATGCCTGACCCTATCAAGCTCTATGACTTTCCCACGTCCGGCCACGCCCACCGCGTAAAGCTGATGCTTTCGCTGCTGAACCTGCCCAGCGAAACGGTGTTGGTCGATCTCGCCAACGGTGCGCACAGGCAGCCTGGCTTTCTGGCCCTCAACTCCTTCGGCCAGGTTCCGGTAATCGATGACAACGGTACGGTCGTCGCCGACTCCAACGCCATACTCGTCTATCTCGCCAAGACCTACGACCAAGGCCGCTGGCTACCCGAGGAGCCCGTCGCTGCCGCGCGGGTGCAGCGCTGGTTGTCGGTGGCGGCGGGGCTGGTCGCCTATGGTCCGGCCGCAGCCCGCCTGGTGACCGTGTTCGGCGCGCCGTTCAACCCAGAAGAGGTCATGGGCCGCGCCCACGGTTTGTTCAAGGTGATGGACAGCGAACTGGCCAAGACCCCGTTTCTGACAGGCTCGATTCCGACCATTGCCGATATCGCCAACTACTCCTACATCGCCCACGCGCCTGAAGGCAATGTCTCGCTGGAGCCGTACCCGCACATCCGCGCCTGGCTGGCGCGCGTCGAGGCGCTGCCCGGCTTCGTGCCCATGGCGCGCACTGCCGCCGGCCTGCAGGCCGCAGTCTGAGCCACTTCGCCCGAGGAGTTGCAGCATGTTCCCAGCTCATCCTGAATCACCGTGGCACGCGGGTGAAAAAAAGCTGCAGGAAGCGGCCGGCGTGTCCCTGCGCATGGACGAAATAGGCGCAAAGATCATCCGCGATCACATGCCGGATCAGCATCGCGCGTTCTACCAGCAATTGCCCTTCGTGATCGCAGGCACGGTCGACGCCCAAGGCAAGCCGTGGGCAACGCTGATCGAGGGCCCGGAGGGATTCATGAGTTCTCCCGAACCCAGGCGCCTGCGGATTGCGGCCACCGCGCACGAGGATGACCCCGCCGCTTCGGGCTTCATCCCCATGGCTGCCATCGGCCTGCTCGGAATTGAACTGCACAGCCGCAGGCGAAATCGCCTCAACGGCACCCTCCGGCACGTTGACGGTTATCTTGACCTGGCCGTAGAGCACGCCTTCGGTAACTGCCCCCGCTATATCCATCGACGCGCGTATACCCGCGTCGACCAGCCGGCAGGTCCCCGTGAGGACGCCACGGCACTGAATGCGCGGGCAGTCACAATGATCGAGCGCGCAGACACCTTTTTCGTCGCAAGCTATATCGAGCAGGCCGGCGGCGGGCGCTCGGTGGACGTGTCACACCGTGGCGGCCCCCCTGGTTTCGTCCGCGTGCAACACAACCGTCTGACCATCCCCGACTATGCGGGCAACCTGCACTTCAACACCTTGGGCAACCTGCTGCTCAACCCGGTGGCCGGACTATTGTTCGTCGACTTCGCGACCGGCGACCTGCTGCAACTGAGCGGGCGAGCGGAGGTGCTGCAGGACAGCTCGCTGACCGCCGCCTTCGAAGGTGCCGAGCGGGTGTGGTCGCTGGAGGTCGAGCACGTGGTGTGGCGTCCCGCGGCTGTGTCGCTGCGCTGGGCTTTCCAGGAATTGGCGCCATAATCCCACCCGAGGCGATGACCGCAGGGGCGGCGCATGGATCAGATCCACCTGATGAAAGTATTTGTGGCGGTGGGCGAGCTGGAAGGTTTCGCCGCCGCTGCCCGCCGTCTGGGCATCTCGCCTGCGGCGGTGACTCGTGCCGTGGGCACGCTGGAAGCGTCGCTGGGTGTCAAGCTGCTGCTGCGCACCACTCGCAGCGTGCGGCTGACCGAGGCGGGGGGGCGCTACCTGCAGGACACGCGGGATATCCTGGCCAGTATTGCAGAGGCCAATGAAGCGGCGGCCGGCGTCAACGCCGCGCCCAAGGGCAACCTGTCGGTGACCGCGCCGCTGCTGTTCGGCAAGGCGTTTGTCATGCCGTGTATCGTTCGTTACCTGCAGGATTATCCCGAGGTCGACGTATCGGCGTACTTTCTGGATCGAGTCGTCAACCTGGTGGAGGAGGGAATGGATGTCGCCGTCCGTATCGGCCCTCTGCCCGACTCTGGTCTCAAGGCCCTGCATGTCGGCCAGGTGCGCCGTTTGCTCTGTGCCTCACCGGGTTATCTGGACAGTCACGGAGTGCCATCGCATCCCGGCGAGTTGGCCCGGCATTCAATGATCGCCGCCAGTGGCGTTTCACCGCGGCTGGACTGGATATTCGAGCACGACGGCGACACGGTTTCCCTGCGCATCAAGCCGCGCTTGACCGTTACCAGCAATGACGCCGCCATCGTGGCCGCCGCTGGCGGCTTCGGCATCGCGCGTTTGCTGTCCTATCAGGTCGCCGAGGAGGTGGCCGCAGGACGCCTGCAGGTCGTCCTAGAGACCTTCGAGGAAGCACCTTGGCCGATCCATGTACTGCACCGCGAAAGCAAGTACGGGTCGGTCAAGGTGCGTACGTTCATTGACCAGTTGGTGGAGCATTTGCGCGCGCACCGGTATCTGAGCTGAAGAACGGCTCCTGACGAGCTGCAGATTTCGGCACCCATGCCAGCGCTCCACCAACGAGGAGATCAATCCTCGTACGCGCCACCTCCTTCACCCTCGTCTGGTGGATCGAACACTTGCTCCAGCAAGGTGCCGGTCGGGTCTGGACGGTCGGTTATCTCGACCGTACGCACCACGTCCGGCGCCAGCGGGTTGCTCGAGGTAACCGGCAGTTCCTGCCGGAACGGGCTGAACACTCTTGCCCTTAGCCGCACATCCTGCGAAGAAGCGCCGACCGACACCGTGAAGACATCGTCGTCGACTACCCAGGCCCGCTCGCGCGGCTGATAGTAGGCGAGCGCCCGCCCATTGAGCTGCACGGTGACGCGGCGTGTTTCGCCGGGCTCGAGCGTGACCTTGTTATAGCCCTTGAGCTCTTTTTCAGGCCGGTCGACCGGCGCATGCCGGGCCCCGACATACACCTGCGAAATCTCCGCCCCGGCGCGCTGGCCGGTATTGGTCACGTTGTACGAAACCCGGATCGGCCTTCCGAATGCAACAGGGGGCGACACGTCGATGTTCGAGTAGGCGAACGTGGTATACGAAAGCCCGTAGCCAAACGGATACAGCGCCTTGTTGGCCTGGCGATCGTAGCCCCGGTAGCCCAGGAACAGGTCGTTGGCGTAGCTCGTCTCGACGATGGTGCCGAAGTTGTCGAACTCGGGGAAGCTTGAGTAGAGCGGGTTGTCCTCCAGATTGCGCTCCAGGCTGATGGGCAGCTTCGCCGAAGGGTTGACGCTGCCGAACAGGATCTCGGCCAGTGCCTGGCCGCCGTTCTGACCCGGATAGAACGCGTGAAGCACGCCGCCTACCTGGTCTACCCAGTCGTTCATCTTCAGGCCCGTACCGCCGTGCATCACCACGATGGTGTTCGGATTGGCCGCCGCAACGCTCTGCACGAGCTGGCCCTGGAACTCGGGCAGCTCCCACATGTGGTCCCAGCCTTCTCCTTCGTACTCGGCGCTGTTGCCCACGGCCACCACTACGGCATCGTAGCCGGCAAGGTCGGCAGGGGCTGCCAGCGATGCCCAGCTCAGCTGCACCCCGGTGAATCCGCCAAACACGCCGATGTAGCCAGGGCGGCGGATGTATTCCAGTGTAACGTCGTAGGTCTGACCGGCCTCCAGGCTGACCTTTACCGACTCGGGGATCGTGGGAGGAATGCTGTTGTCGGGTAACGGATCGCCAGTGCCGTTGTTGAGAACTTCGGCGCCATTGACCGTGAGCCGGAACGCTCCGTCGGCGCGCACCTTGAACACGTGTTCGCCCGTGACGGTCGGCGTGACCTGCCCGCGCCAGCGCGCGGAGGTGTTGGCCGTGTCACCATTGGTGGGAGGAGCGGGATCGGTATTCCAGTCCAGGTTGACGCCAGTCTCGGTTCGGGTGACCGCCGGAGTACCGTTCAGCGTCGGATTGGTGAAGTACTCGGCGACCACACCGTCCACGGAGGTGCCCGTACCGTCGTCATGAGTCCATACGGTGGCGGCGGGGTCCAGAGACAGCCCGTCCAGGAAATCCACCTGCGCGCCCGGGGCCGTTTGGCGCAACCCGCTGAGCTCGCTGATGTAGTAGGAAGGTTCGATGAAGGCACTGCCGAAACCGGTCGGCGGCGCGTACTTGGCAAACATCCCTATGACCGCGATTCGCTGCACCTGGGCGCTGTCGAGCGGCAACAGGCCATTCCTGTTCTTGAGCAGCACGATGCCTTCGCGGGCGACGCTCAGCGCTGCGAGGTTGCTGTTCAGGCTCTGGGTGTCGAAGGTGGTGGGCGGTACATAGGTGTCGAAGCCGAAGAGGTAGATCTGGCGCAGGATCCTGCGCACCTTGTCATCAATGGTCGACTCCTGGAGTTCGCCACTTTCGATGGCCGGCAAGAGGATCGCGGCATTCATCTGGGAGCCGGCCAGCATGTCCAGATCAGTACCCGCTTGCGCAGCAGCGACGCCTTCGACAATAGCGTTGTAATCGGTCTGCACGAAGCCGCGGGAGCGCCAGTCGCGCTTGAGGATCTGGCGGATGAGATGACTGTTCTGGCAGGCATACTCACCGTTGACCTTCTGGAACGCGCACATCAAGAGTGCCACGGTGCCGTTTTTCACCGCGGACTCGAATGGCGGCATGGTGATTTCGCGAAGCACCCGCTCCGGGATGGTTTCATTGAGCGTGAAGCGGTTGGTTTCCTGGTCATTGGCCGCATAGTGCTTTGCGTCCGCCCAGACTCCGCGGGACTGGATACCGTTGATGACGGCCGCCGCCATGCCAGCGCCAAGGTAGGGATCTTCCCCTGAGACATACTCGAAGTTACGCCCGCCGTACGGCATGCGGTACATGTTCATGCCGGGACCGGTGATGTAGTGATAGCCACCGTTCGCGGTGTCATAGCCCAGAGCGCGGCCGAAATCCACCGCGCGCTCGAGGTTGAAGGTAGACGCCAGCGAGGGGCCGCTGGGATAGCCGACGCCCTGGTCATTGCCCTGGTTGGTGTAACGCAGGCCAAGGCCGCCATCCGCGCCGCGGATTTGCGGAATGCCGAATCGGGGGAGCGGCTTGACGTCCCATCCGCCGGTGCCTCCGATGTAGTCGAGTTTCTCGAGCAGTGTCATCTGCGCAACCGTTTGCCGAGCCAGGCGATCGGCCTCGGCATCGGTGCGCATGGCAGCATTGGCAGTCGGTAGAAGCGCTAGAAGTATCGCCGAGGACAACAGCGACAATATCCTGGGGTGAGGAATTGCAGGACCTTGTTTCATGATGTCATTCCGCTGTTAGTCGACCTGACGCAGGGTTCAGATCGTTCGCCAGTAATTGGCACGTGGCAGGGAAGAGCAACTGTGCAGTTGGAATGGCACCCAGGAGAACAAGCTCCGGGTTCCGCATTTATATGCAGGAAACAGGGGGTGCAGCGATCTGCATGTTCGTCCGCGCGTATAATGTCGTATTGATATTGGTGAAGATTTCCTCGAGGGGGAGTTCTGAATAAGACTTCGCTGAAACCGGCAAGTCAATGAATTATGTTTCTTTATGGTTATTTATTCTGGAAAGGAAATTCATAAGATGCATTGCATCTGAGGACCCAGAAAACTGCGTTGCACGAAGCCTGCGCAAGGGGCTACTTTCAATTGATGCTCAACTTGCATTTGCACACCAAGCTAATCGTTGTTCAGCTAACTTGTCTCAGTTATTTAACAATTTATTCAGACTCCGGACTTGTCCCGCCATGACCGAACTGCAAAGTGCAACTCCCGCTGCCGAACAGGTATGTCGGTGGCTGCTGGTCAATGGAGGGCTCAAGCCTGGGGAACTGGAGCGGGCGCGCCGACTGGCGGAGTCTGACCCAGACACTGCCTTGCTCGACCTGCTGACCCGTATGGGCAGCGTTTCCAGCCGGGAGGTGGCGCGCGCCTGGTCGGCGTTGCTGCCCTCGCCGCTGCTGGACATGGACGACATGCCCGCGCTGCTCGACCCACTGCCGCCTCTGGGCGAGCGCTTCCTGCGCCAGTACCAGGTGGTACCGGCCGGCTGGCGCGAAGGCGTGCTGATGCTGGCCCAGGTGAATCCCGCAGACCGCTATCCCGCCAGGGCAGTTGCCTACGCCTGTGAAGTGGGCTTGGACACTCTGGTCGCGGCCCGGGAAGACGTCGAAGCGCTGATTGAACGTTTTTACGGCCAGGGCCGCTCTGCCATTGGCACCCTGATCGAAAACCTCGACGGCCCGGCGCGCGGTTCAGGTGATGATATCGAGCGCCTGAAGGACCAGGCCTCCGAAGCGCCGGTGATCCGGCTGGTCAACTTGCTGATGCAGCGGGCGGTGGACTTGCGTGCCTCGGACATCCACATCGAGCCCTTCGAAAACCAGTTCAAGGTCCGCTACCGCATTGACGGCGTCCTGCAGGAGGGCGAAGCGCCACCGGTCAACTCGGCCGCAGCGGTGATCTCGCGTATCAAGATCATGGCGCACCTGGACATCGCCGAGCGGCGCCTGCCCCAGGACGGCCGGATCATGCTGCGCGTCCAGGGGCGAGAGCTCGACCTGCGGGTCTCGACCGTGCCTACACGTTTTGGCGAGTCGGTGGTGATGCGACTCCTCGACCGTCAGACCGTGGCCTTCGACCTGCCCAGTCTCGGGCTCGACAGCGCACGCCTGCAGCGCCTGCTCGACCTGTTGGCACAGCCCAACGGCATCGTGCTGGTGACCGGGCCCACAGGGTCTGGCAAGACCACCACGCTGTATACCGCACTCACGCAGCTCAACACGCCCGAGCGCAAGATCATCACCGTCGAAGATCCCGTTGAATACCAGATCGAGGGCATCAACCAGATTCAGGTCAAGCCCGCCATCGGCCTGGACTTTGCCACCTCCCTGCGCTCGATCGTGCGTCAGGACCCGGACGTCATCATGATCGGCGAGATGCGCGACCTCGAGACCTGCCGCATCGCCATCCAGTCATCGCTCACCGGCCACCTGGTGCTGTCCACGCTGCACACCAACAGCGCTGCCTCAAGCATCACGCGCCTGCTCGACATGGGCGTTGAAAGCTACCTGATCGCCTCGACCGTGACCGGAATCCTCGCCCAGCGCCTGGTACGCCGGCTGGCGCCGGAACATCGCGAGGCGTTCGCTGCGAGCCCGGCGCTGATCGCCGAGCATGGCCTTGAGCGTTTCACCGACGAGCGCCCGATCCTGCTGTATCGACCCAAGGCCGGATCACCTGCGGGCGGATACAGTGGGCGCAGTGCGATTACCGAGTTGCTGGTGATGAACGATGACTTGCGTGAGTTGCTGATGGCCCACGCCGACGCAGCGACGCTTGAGCGCGCCGCCCGCCAGGGCGGGCTTCGTACGCTCTTCGAGGAAGGCCTGCGCCAGGCACTGGCGGGTATCACCAGCCTCGAGGAAGTCTTGAGGGTCACGCGCAGCGACTGAGGGAGGCGATCCATGCCCCGTTTTCAATACAAAGCGCTGGAGGCCGACGGTACCGCCCGCCACGGTGATCTCGAGGCTGCCGACAGCGCGACCGCTGCCCAGCTGTTGCACAAGCGTGGCTTGATGGTGGTGCACGTGCAGGCGGGGCAGTCCAGCAGCTGGCGCGCACGTGGCACGGCACGGCTGAAACAGGCTTTTGTGCTCAATTTCACCCAGCAGCTGGCTATTCTGCTGGGTGCTGGTCAGCCGCTGGAGCAGGCGCTGGGCGTGCTGCTCAAGCAGCAGCCGGGTGAAGCCACGACGGCCCACGCATTGCTCGAGCGCATCCGCGAGCGGGTCAAGGGCGGCAAGTCGTTGTCGACCGCGATGGCAGAAGAGGATGGCCAGTTTTCTGCCTTGTACCTGAGCATCGTACGGGCAGGGGAGGCGAGCGGTGCGCTGCACGACACGCTCCAGCAACTGAGCGATTACGTCGAGCGTCGCCAGGTGCTCAAGGGCCAGCTCATCAATGCGCTGATCTACCCGGTTTTCCTGGTGGTCGGTGTCATCGGGGCGCTGATCCTGCTGATCGCCTACGTGGTGCCGCAGTTCGTGCCCATCTTCAAGGACCTTGGCGTGCCGCTCCCGCTTATCACCGAGGTGATCCTGGCCGCAGGCCTGTTCATCGGTGACTACTGGCCGTGGCTGCTTGGAGGGCTGGCGGCGGTGGCACTGGGATGGCCAGCCTATTGGCGCGTGCCCGAACGCAAGCGCCGGCTGCACCGGCGGCTGCTGGGGTTGCCCGTGATCGGCGTGCTCGGCCAGCGGCTTGAGGTGGCCCGCCTGGCGCGCACGCTGGGTACCCTCCTGCACAACGGCGTGCCGCTGCTGGAAGCCTTGGCGATCGCCCGTGAAGTCTGCGTCAACCAGGCGGTGGCCGAGCTGGTCGACCTGGCGCTTGACCGGGTAAGAAATGGTGGGTCGCTCGCGGCGGCCCTGCACGATGACCGGCTGTTGCCATCGCTCGCCTTGCAGATGATCGAGGTGGGTGAACAGGCCGGACAACTGGACCGGGTACTGCTCAAGGTCGCCGACGTATTCGACCAGCAGGCCCAGCGCAGCATCGACCGGCTGCTTGCGGCACTGGTGCCGACCCTGACCCTGGTCATGGCGCTCCTGGTGGCAGTCATCATGTTGGCCATCATGCTGCCGCTGATGAGCCTGACCAACAACCTCTGAGGTCCCGACATGCGCCATTCAAATGCCAAGCGTCGCCGCCAGCAGGGTTTCACGCTGCTCGAAATGCTCGCAGTGATCGTCCTGCTGGGGATCGTCGCGACGATTGTCGTCCGCCAGGTGGGCGGCAATGTCGACAAAGGCAAGTACGGCGCGGGCAAGGCGCAGCTGGCCAGCCTCGGCATGAAGATCGAAAGCTACGGGCTCGACCTTGGCGCCCCGCCCAGGCAACTGTCGCAACTGCTCGCCCGGCCCAGTGGGGAAAAGGGCTGGAACGGGCCATACGCCAAGCCGTCCGATCTCAAGGACCCGTTCGGCCATGCCTTCGGTTATCGCTACCCGGGCCAGCACGGCCAGTTTGACCTCATCTTCTACGGTCAGGACGGCCAGCCGGGGGGTGAAGGCTACAGTGCCGATATCGGCAACTGGGAATAACCGCCATGTGCCGCCGGGCGGGGTTCACCCTCATCGAGATGCTGGTGGTCATCGTCCTGATCGCCCTGGCTGCCGGCCTCATGGCCACCGGCATTGCCCAGGGGCTGCAAGCCAGCCGCGACCGCCAGGCAGTGCGCGAGATGGTTTACGCCCTGCGCCAGACACGCTCCCAGGCCGTGCTGAACAACGCACCCTCGCTGCTGCATTTCGACATGGCCGGGCGCTGGTACGGCGGCCCCGGGCAACCACGCCGCAGTTGGCCAGGCACGGTCCAGGTACGGCTGGTCACGGCCAAGCGGCTGGGCAGCGCAGTAGCGTTCTACCCCGATGGCAGCTCTAGCGGAGGGCACCTGCTGTTGATCCGTGGCGACCGCCAATGGCGCATCGACATTGGCTGGCTCACCGGCGACGTGCGCTGGACGGACACTCCATGAACCGGCCCAGCCATCGCAGCGCCGGTTTCACCCTGCTCGAAGTGCTGGCGGCTCTGGCGTTGCTGGCGGTGCTACTGACCGTGACCCTCTCGGCCCTCGCCCAGATCAACCGCAGCCTCACGCAGATGCGCGACAGCGAAAGCAAGCGCCAGGCGGCCCGCAGCCTGCTCGATGAACAGCGCGACGAGCACCTGCGACCTGGGTTGCGCCGGGGCGTCACCGAGGGTGGCATCCGCTGGACCGAGCGTATCAGCCTGATGCCTGGCGGCGAGGGCCGCTTGCCGGTCTTGCGCGTCGACTTGCAGCTGGACGCACCCGGCACGCCGCCCTGGGTGCTGAGCACGCTGGTGGTGCAGGCACCTTCCGTGGAGGAGGTCGCCCCATGACGCGCCCGGCGCGTGGCTTCACCCTCCTGGAAATCCTCGTGGCGCTGATGCTGCTCGGCGTGCTGTTGACCGTGGTGACGAGCACACTGGTGCTCGCCCAGCGTGGCTTGAATGGTGCCGACCGGTACCTGCAACGACTGGGTGAAGTCCGCGCCGCGCAGAACTTCCTGCATCAGTCCATCCAGCAGACGCTGCCGATCCAGCGAATGCAACAAGGCTTGGGTCAGGTCTTCGTGGGTGAATCCGATTCACTGCGCTTTGCGGCCGCCTTGCCCTCCGACCTTGGCGGAGGTATCCATTGGCACATCCTCGACGTGGCCGGGGATGGCAAGCACCAGGCCTTGCGTATCCGCTTCGAGACCAGCGCATCGACGCCATGGGGCGAGCCGCAGTGGCTGCTGCGCGAGGTGCGCGCGGTACGCCTGAGCTACCGGGGCGTGGATGCCATGGGCAAGCGGACCGCATGGCTGGACAGCTGGCCATGGCCCAGGCGCTTGCCCCGGCAAGTGCGTATTGCGGTACAGGCCGATGGCCCGGTGCCCTGGACGACTCAAGTGATCGCACTGCGCCTCGACCTGAGCGGCGAGCTGGCAGCGCCATGAAGCGTCGATCGCGAGGCATCGCCTTGCTGCTGGTCATCGGCTTGCTGGCGCTGCTCACGCTGATGTTGTCCGGCCTGGTCGGTGCGGTGCGCCAGGAGCTGCGCCTGGGCCAGTGGCAGCGCGAGCATACCCGCGCGCAGTGGGCGGCCGAAGCCGGTCTGGCGCTGGCGATTCGCGGACTCCGCGAACCGCTGCCGACGCGACGCTGGATCGCCGATGGGCGTCTGCAGGCACTGGAATTCGATGGTGCGGCGCTGCGGATACGCGTGCGCAGCGAGCGCGGCAAGCTTGATCTGAACGTGGCCAATGCCACTGACTTCGCGCGGGTCGCCCTCGGTCTGGGCGCCACTGCGGGACAATCGCAGCAACTCGCCGCCGCGCTTTCGGCCGAGCGCGGGGATGACCGGCCTCCGTTGCGCGCCCTGGAGGAGATACGCAGCTGGCCCGGCATGACCAGTGCCCTGTATGCGCGGATACTGCCGGAAGTGACGCTCTGGAGCGGGCTGGCCAGCCCCGATCCCGCCTTCGCCAGTGCCCCCTTGCGCCAGGCCCTGGGCCTTCCCCGACTGCAAGCCGAAGGGAGCGATCCCGGGCCTATCGTGACCATCGAGAGCCTGGCCATCCGACCGCATGGCTTTTCCGCCCAAATCCACGGCACGGTGCTACTTTCAATTGAGCAAGGCCCCAGGCCATTCCGGGTCCTGCGCTACAGCGAGTGAGGCGCTGGTACGCATGCACGCACTTTCGCTATGGAACCTGAGCAAGCACATGCCTGCCCGCTGGCAAGGCAGCCCTGTGCAACACGCCTGGCGCTGGTGGAGCGAGCAACTGCGTGCCTGCGTGCCCCAGCGTCTGGCGCGCAAGATACCCGAGCAGCTTTACCCATGGCCGCTGGTCGCAGACCCGGCACCTGCGGTTGATGCGCGCGCAGTACTTCTCCTGCAGCCCGATCAAGCGCTGCGGCAGTCCTTGTCCCTGCCATTGGCGGCGGCCCGCGACCTGGACGGGATCCTCACCTACGAACTGGACCGTTTCACGCCTTTCACTGCCCAGCAGGCGCACCATGTAGTGCGGCGCGAAGGCATCAGTGGTGGACGCTTGCGGCTCACGCTGGTGACCCTGCGGCGTGACCGGCTTGCCACTTGGCTCGCGGGTTTCGCAGAGCACGGCATTACGCTCGAATGCATCGACCTGCTGGACGAGCAGGGCGAGCGGCTAGGGCTGAACCTGCTGCCCGTACAAGCGTCCCGCGCCGGGAGCCAACGTCGGATGCGCATGCTTGCGGCGCTGGGCGTGCTGGCGCTGGTGCTGGTGTATGCCGCAATGGCAGCCTTGCTCCACCAGCGCGAGGCCGCCGTGCAGCAGCGCACTTCCGAGGTCCAGGCGCTACGGGCGCAGACCGCCGAGCTGCAGAGCCTGCGCCAGGAGCTTACCCAGGCCGACAGCGCGACGCGCTCGCTGACCACGCTCAAGCAGCGCCAGGCCACCTATGCGCTTTTGCTCGCCGAACTGAGCGCCTGCCTGCCGCTCGATACCTGGCTGCAAAGCCTGCAGGTCAACCGTGACGGCCAGGTCGACCTGGCGGGCTTCACCGCCCATGCGAGCGGTCTGCTCAACCAGATGAAAGGCTGCCCGCACCTCGCGGATGTGCGCTACCAGGGCGTCATCCAGCCGGATGCCGACAGCGGCAAGGATCGGTTCTACGTGCGCGCCCAGCTCTCGCGGGAGCAAGCCCATGCGGCCACAACTGTCAGCCCGTGACCAGCGCGTGGCAGCACTGGCCCTGCTCGGGCTGGTGATCGTCGCGGCCTACTGGCTACTGGTGCACAGCTGGTTCGTCGGTCCTTTGATAGCGGCCAACCAGCAATTGGCCGGCCTGGATGAGCAGCAGCAGCACTACAGCGCACTGCTCGGGCAGCGTGAGGCGCTGCAGCGCCAGGTCCAGGATGCCCGGCTGCACAGCAGCGATACGCAGACGTTGCTGCCCGGTGACGACAGCGGCGCGGTGGCGGGTGACCTGATGCAGAAGGTTGCCGAGCAGGTCAAGCGCCTCGAAGCGGTAGGGCCTGGATGCAAGGTCACCCAACGCATGCCCATGGCCGCCGAGCGCGCCGCCCAGGACCTGCCATACCAGCGGGTCATGCTCAGCCTGGACCTCGAATGCGCCATCGAGCCCCTGACCAGATTGCTGCATGCGCTGGAATACGCCCGGCCCCTGCTGTTCGTCGAGGAGCTCCACATCAGCCGCGCCCCGCAGGCCAAGGAAGGGCAGGGGTCGGGCAGGCTCAGCGTTCATCTGCTGGTAGCAGGCTACATGGCTGCTCAGTCACCCAGGACCTCCACCGAAACAGGTGACGGCGAGGTGCCTGAAGACACACCCGAGGCACAGGACGAATCCTTCCAGTCGGGGGGTGAGCAGTGACCCGCAGGGCGTCTCTCATGGCGTTGCTGCTGGCTGCGGTATTGCTGGCTGTCCTGGCGGTCGTTCTTCTCCGGGTTCAGGTAGCGCCAGAACAGGCGTCCTCGGCGCCCCCCGCCACAGCCCCTGTCCCCGAATCACCTGGCACTCCCGAGACTCCCTCGCTGCAGAGTCTTGCCGCTGCCTGGCAACGGCCCTTGTTCAACCCTGACCGCGAACCGGA
Organism: Pseudomonas sp. JE3303; assembly: GCF_056312565.1. NCBI lineage: Bacteria > Pseudomonadati > Pseudomonadota > Gammaproteobacteria > Pseudomonadales > Pseudomonadaceae > Pseudomonas > Pseudomonas sp. JE3303. The sequence goes on along the minus strand of NZ_JBWGIF010000017.1, from coordinate 82,556 downwards.
TGCACAGGGAATATCCGCAAGCTCAGGCCCTGACCTCAGCACGTTCCTGCTCACCGGCATCGTCATCGACGGCGATCATCGTGTCGCCATGTTCAAGCAGAAAGGCGGCGCCAGCCTGACGCTCAGGGAGGGCGCAACGCTAAAGGACGGCTGGCGGATCCGGCGCATAGACCCGCGCCGCGTGGAGCTTCACAACAACAGCGAATCGCGCGTGCTGCAGCTGCTGACCCCGCGTTTGCCCAGCGCTCCGGCACCTGCCAGGGCGCGCAGCGCAAGTCCATGAGGCCATGACATGAGCAAACCCTTGCACGATGGCCTGGCACTCCTGCTGCTGACGCTGCTGGCTGGGTGTGCCCAGCAGAAAGTGCCGGACACTGACCCCGAGCTCGTGCACGAAGCCTTGCGTGGTACCGGTGCCGATCGTCGTCCGATGGCCAGCGTGCCGATGCCCTCCACCGCACCCCAGCCGGTCACGAGCACCACCACCGCTGCCGGGCGTCAGGTCATCAGGGGCAACGCGCGCTTCATCCGCGATGTCGCGCCTGCAACGGGCGCGCGGGCGGCGGAACCGGGCTCGGGTGGAGTGATGCTCAACTTCACCAGCCAGCCCATCGTCGCGATCATCAACACCATCATGGGAGACCTGCTCCAGGAGAACTACAGCATTGCCCAGGGCGTGACGGGCGAGGTGTCGTTTTCGACCTCCAGACCAATCCCCAAGGACCAGGCCATGGGCGTGCTCGAAAGCCTGCTGGGCTGGACCAACAACGCCATGATCCGCCAGGGCGACCGCTACGTGATCCTGCCGGCCAGCCAGGCGGTGGCCGGCCAGCTGATACCCTCCATCGGCATGGGCGCGCCGCCCCGCGGCATGTCGGTGCGGCTGTATCCGCTGCAATTCATCTCGGCCACCGAGATGCAGAAACTGCTCAAGCCCTTTGCCCGCGAGAATGCATTCCTGCTGGTCGACCCGGCCCGCAACGTGATAGGCATGGCCGGCACGCCCGAAGAGCTGGCCAATTACCAGGGCACCATCCAGACCTTCGACGTGGACTGGCTCAGGGGCATGTCGGTAGGTGTGTTCGGCCTGCAGCGCGCCAACGTGGGCGAACTGATGCCCGAGCTGCAAAAGGTCTTCGGCAGCGAGAGCGGTACACCCCTTGCCGGCATGCTGCGCTTCCTGCCCATCGAGCGGACCAACTCGATCGTGGTGATCTCGTCCCAGCCGCAGTACCTGCAGGAGGTGGGCCAGTGGATCCGCACCATCGACGAAGGCGGCGGCAACGAGCCGCAGCTGTATGTGTATGACGTGCGCAACATGAAGGCCGCCGACCTTGCCCGCTACCTGCGCCAGATCTACGGCGGCGGGGCGATCCAGGAGCAGGCGCCTGCCCAGGTGGCCCCAGGACTGTCCACCACGATCCTCTCCTCACCCGTGGGCAGCGGGTCCGGCCTGGGACGTGGCGCGGGGAACTCGCTGGGCCGCGGTACGGCGGGCGGCTACGGGAGCATGTCCGGCGACACCTCCCAGGGTGCCACCCGCACGTTCGGCCCCACCGGCGAAGAGCAGGAGGGCGATGCCAATGCTGAAGGCAATGGTATGGGCACCGCTGAAACTGGTGGCGACAAGAGCCTGGATGACAGCACGCGGATCACCGCGCAGAAGAGCAGCAACCAGTTGCTCGTGCGCACCCGGCCTTCGCACTGGGCCGAGATCGAATCGGCCATCCGCCGGCTCGACAACGCTCCCATGCAGGTGCAGATCGAGACGCGCATCCTCGAGGTTACTCTCAGCGATGAACTGAACCTGGGCGTGCAATGGTACCTGGGCAATCTTGCGGGAAACTCCACCACCGAGGGAATCGCCGATGCCCCTGGCAGTCAGGGCGCGCTGGGTTTTGGCGGGGTAGGGCTGGGGCCGGCCGATGCGCTGTTCTACTCCTTCGTCGGCGGTGATCTGCAGGTCGCCATACGGGCGTTGGAAGCCACCGGCAAGACCCAGGTGCTCTCTGCCCCTTCGCTGGTGGTGATGAACAACCAGCAGGCGCAGATTCAGGTCGGCGACAACATTCCCATCAGCCAGACCACCGTGAACACGATCAACACCGACACCACCCTCAGCAGCGTGGAATACATCCAGACCGGCGTGATTCTCGACGTGGTCCCGCGCATCAACCCAGGCGGCCTGGTGTACCTCGACATTCACCAGCAGGTCAGTGACGCAGGGGCAACCACCAGCGATGACATCAACCCTCGTATCTCGACACGTTCCATCGCGACGCAGGTGGCAGTGCAGAGCGGCGAAACCGTATTGCTGGGCGGCCTGATCCGCCAGGATGACGTGAACACCCGGAGCCAGGTGCCTTACCTGGGCCGCATACCGTGGCTGGGCTGGCTGTTCGGCGCCAGTACGCGGTCCAAGGGACGAACGGAGCTGATCGTGTTGATCACCCCGCGCGTCGTCACCAGCAGCAGCGAGGCGCGAAGCGTGACGGATGAATACCGCGACAAGATGCGCCTGTTGAACGTGCCGGGTTCCTTGCCACCGCCGGGTATACCCCGGGCCTATTGAGGTCCGGGACTGTTCAGGTGATCAATGCGCCGCTTGCATATGAAAAAATCGACTGAACGACGCGCCTGTTCATTTCCTCTTCATTAAAGCTCGACACTGAATTTATCAACGTTACTTATCTGCGCTGATTGCACTCTTCGCAGACATGGAAGCCAGACGGGCCGGTTGTCCTGGATCACATCCAGGACGCGTTCTCGGTTGTCCGTGGAAGTGCCCTCATGTCCAGTCACTCACTGTCCCTGTTGAAAAGCTCGCTGTTGACGCTAGGCCTGGCCAGCCTGGCTCCCGCCTGGGCCGCGCCGCCACTGCAAGGCCCGGAAGTCGAACAACGCGTCGAGGCAATACTCTCGCAAATGACCCTGTCGGAGAAGTTGAGTTACATCAACATCGACGACGGCCATATGTTACGGCCCTTGCCCCAGTACGGCCTGCCAGGCACGGTAAGTTACGACTCGTCCATGGGCGTGCATGTCGAGTCCACCATGTTCGGCACGCAATATCCCGCCATGTCGGCGCTGGCGGCTACCTGGAACATCGAGCGAGCCAAGCAATATGGCTTGGCCATCGGTTTCGATACACGCGCGGCAGGAGGGCAGCAGCTGCTGTCGCCAGGCCTCAACATGTACCGCACACCCTTCAACGGGCGCTCCGGCGAACACGTCAGTGGCGAGGATCCTTTCATTGGCGCGGTCATGGGGCCGGCGATTGCCAATGCCATCGAACGCCAGGGCGTCTGGACGGGATCCAAGCACTTCGTGGCCAACGAGCAAGAGGCCAATCGGCACTTCCTGAATGTGCACGTCAGCGAGCGTGCCCTGCGTGAGATCTATCTGCCTGGGTACGAGTCGTTGGTGAAAAACGCCAGCCCCGCCGCCATCATGTGCGGTTTCAACAAAGTCAACGACGACTACGCCTGCGAGAGCCATAGCCTGCTCGCAGACCTGCTGAAAGGGGAATGGAATTTCCAGGGGTTCGTGCTCAGTGACTTCAACTCCATTACCGACGGCCTGAAGGCCGCGCTGGCCGGTGCCGACCTGGACATGCCCAGCGGGCTGAAGATGAACGAGGCCACGTTGCTGCCCTTCATCGAAAGCGGGGTATTGCCCGTGGCGACCATCGATGACAAGGTGCGACGCAACCTGCGCGCCATGGTCAGCTATGGCTTCGACAATGGGCTGCCGGTACCGTCAGGCATCAAGGACGATCCGCGTAGCCTGCGTGCATCGCTCGACGTTGCCCGCGAAGGGATCGTCCTGTTGAGAAACGAAGCGGTGGAAGGTGGCAATGTGCTGCTGCCGCTAAGCAAGACCGCCAATATCGCAGTGATTGGCAATATCGCGGAACAGGCACCGCCGTCGCCCTTCGGCACGGCCTGGTCGGAGGTGGAAGACAACGTCACCGAGCTGCAGGGCATACGCCGCGGCACCACGGGCACGGTCACCTTCCTGCGCAGCCTGTCGCTGAACCCGGCCCGCGCCGCATGGTTCACCCAGGACCCGACCTCCAGCAACCCCCAGGCCTTCATCCGCGGGTTGCGTGCCGAGTACTTCAACAACGCCAACTGGTCCGGCTCGCCGGCGGTCACGCGCATCGAGCCTGGCGTTAACTGGGCGTTCACCTCGAACACCAATACCACCTCGCGCGGCACCACCACCGTGGAAGGCTTCGCGCCCACCCAAGGGAGTTTCTCGGCCCGCTTCATCGGCAAGATCCGCCCAACCGTTACCGGTCGCCATGTGTTCAAGGTGCGTGGGGATGGCTCGCTGCGGCTCTGGGTCAACAACCGGTTGATCGTCGACCATGACGGCACGCCGCTGTCCACCGACCTCGCCGACGCCATCTCGCAGTCCGGTCGCACGGTCGTGCTGCAAGCCGGTGAGTTCTACGATGTGCAGCTCGAGTACAGTCGCGTGTCGAGCTTCTACATCCCGGCCCAAGGAGGGCTATGGGGCGTGCAGATGAGCTGGGCGGCCTTGGCGGCTCCCGAAGACCTTGCCGGTTATGACGCTGTCGTGGTGGCCGCCGGGCTCAACAATGAGTACGAAGGCGAAGCCTCCGATCACGGTTTTGGTCTTCCAGAGTTTCAGGATGAACTGATTCGCAACCTCATCGCTGCGAATCCCAAGACTGTCGTCGTGCTGCATGCCGGCGGTACTCTCGACATCAACAGCTGGGCCCGCCGTGCGAACGGCATAGTGCACGCCTGGTACCCCGGCGCATTCGCTGGCCGGGCACTTGCCGAGATCTTGTTCGGCGACATCAGCCCGTCCGGCAAGCTGCCTGTCACCTGGGACCGCGATATCCAGGACAACCCCAGCTACCCGAGCTATCCCGATCCTCGGCCTTACCAGGGGCCCAATGCGCTGGCAGATATGACCTACACCGAGGACATTTTCATGGGCTATCGCGGGTATGACCAGTCTGGTGCCCGACCGCTGTATCCCTTTGGGCATGGTCTGTCGTACACCACCTTCCAGTACAGCGACATGAGGGTGTCGCCCGCCGTCATCGTGCCTGGCAGCGACATCAGCGTGACCTTTACCGTGACCAACACCGGGCCCGTGGCTGGCGCCGAGACAGCCCAGCTGTATGTCCGCCCACTGGCCCCCAGCGTGTCGCGTCCGCTCAAAGAGCTCAAAGGATTTGGCAAGGTGATGCTGCAACCGGGTGAGGCCCGTGAGATGACGCTGGTGATTAACAGCCGGGCGTTTGCGTACTTCGATCCCGTGACGTTCAACTGGATCGTCGATCCGGGGCGGTACCGGATACAGGTGGGAGGCGCTTCCAATGCGCTGCCGCTGCGCGCCAATGTCCGCGCGTTGTTCCGCCAGGAGCTGCCGACCAATACCAGCAACCCGTTGTCCGGCGTGATGCGCGCCGCAGTGCAGGTGGACGCAGGCGCTGCCTATTGATTGACCTCAAGAGTCTGCACACCTGCTGACCAGGCGCCGCAGTGCTCACGCTGCGGACCCGCGTCTTTCAATCAAGCGCTCGGTAGCGCATGCGCAATCCGAGTCTCATCTCCTCGCCCTGGCGCAGCAGCCGCAATCCCGGACGACCCGGCAGGTGATGGGCGTTGATCGGATGGCTGACCGGTTCAAGGCAGAAGAATCCTCGGTCTTGCGGGCAGAACAGCAAATAGTGATCTGCGCCGCTGGCGCTGCACTCCAGGCGGTAGCCTGCACTGGGCTGCACGATCGTGGCATGGCCGTCCCAGCCCTCGAAGGCATGGTCAACGGTAGTGGCGGGCAGTGCTCGTGGCCTGTCGAACCGCCACTCATCCGGGATCGCAGCCTGGCGCGAGGGCAGTTGTCCTTCATCGGCCAGCCATACCTGGCGCGCCGGGGCCAGCAGCCGGGTATCCGGATAGCGGGGGAAGTAGGGGTGAAGGCCGGCTCCGTGCCAGCTCGGTTGGGCATCAAGGTGGATCACCTGCAGCTCCAGGTTCAGGCAGCCTTCCTCCAGGCTCACGTGCATCGTCGCCCGGTAGGCAAACGGCACGCGGCTTTCCAGGACCAGGCAAGCATGGTCGCTGCCTTGCTCCGTCACCTGCCATGGCTGCTGCCAGGCGCTGCCGTGAATGGGGTAGGGATCATGTTCGGTGTTGGGTGCCAGTGTCAGCCAGCCACCGGGCCGTTCGAAACCACCTTCGGAAATGCGGTTCGACCACGGCACCAACGGGTAGCAACCCAGGCGCCGCGGCGTCGCCGCGTCAATCGCGGCTTGGTCGCTGTGGCGCAGTAACGCCTGGCCGGTTTTTCTGACCTGCCAGTTGACCAGGCTGGCGCCCAGCTCCGGCGCGAGAGTGAGACGTGTGAGGCGGTCGTGCAGATGCAAGGGGTGCATGGGCGTCAGTTCCTCTGAGCAGCGCGCGTCAGGACGATCGGCGGTAGGTCAGCAGCACAATCCCGCAGACCACCACCGCGCCCCCGATCAGTTGCAAGGTGGACAAACGCTGGTCCAGCAATGCCCAGCCCAGCATCAGGGTGGCGATCGGCTCGATGTTCATCACCGGCGCGTTCTGCGCCATGTTCAGGCGCGGCACGCAGACGAACAGCAGCGTGAAGGCCAGGCCGTACAGCACCACCAGGCTCGCGAGGGCCATCCAGCCGGTACTGCTGCCCGGCAGCGACAGGCCCGCTGGCACCCAGCCGCCAGCTCCCGCGACCAGCATGCTGGCAAACACGATCAGCAACGTCAGCAGGCTGCGCACCGGCCCCCGGACACCCGCGAGCTTGTGATCGGTGATCCACAGGGCACAGGCAAAGACACACGCCGCGCAAAATGCCAGGCTGACCCCAAGTGTCCAGTCCGGGTTCGCATCACCGCTGTCGGCCAGGCGCGAGGGTACATCCAGCGCCAGTAACAGCCCAACCAGGATAAGCCCCATCAACAGCAAGGTTCTGCGGGTCGGACGCGCCCCTCCGAGGGCCCAGGTCAGCAGTGCCAGGAGGATCGGGAACGTACTGCCCACCAGCAGCGCCAGTGCCACTGGAATTCGCGCCACGGCCGAATACAGGCACAGGCTCTGGGTCGCGATCAGCAGTCCCAACAGCAACTGCCAGCGCCGCGAGCCTGCAGGCATGCCCAGGGGCTGGCGCTGCCACAGCACCACGCAGGCCAGTACCAGCAGGGTAAGGCCCGAGCGGCAGAGAATGGCCAGCAACACACCGGTATCGTCATCGAAAGCGATGCGCGCCGCGATGTGATTGCCGGCAAAAGAGCACGCCAGCAATGCCAGTAGCATGACCGCCAGTTTGCGTGGGAAGAGCGTGGCGCCCGAAGAGACAACAGCCATGTGCAGAATCCATTTGCAGGGAAGGGGCGGGCCGTCTAGGCCCGCCTGGAACGGTCAGAGCACCACGCTCGGCAGCCACAGGGAAATGGCAGGAACGTAGGTCACGAGCATGAGCACCAGGAACAGCGCCGCATAAAACGGCAGCAGCGCCTTCACCGTGGACTCGATGCTGACCTTGCCGATAGCCGAGCCGACGAACAGCACGGCGCCCACCGGTGGCGTGATCAGTCCGATCCCGAGGTTGACCAGCATGATCATGCCGAACTGCACCGGATCGACACCGATGCCGACGATCACCGGCAGCAGGATCGGCGTGAGGATGAGGATCAGCGGCGCCATGTCCATCACCGTTCCCAGCAGCAGCAACATGAAGTTGATGCACATCAGGATCACGTAGCGGTTGTCCGACAGGGTCAGGAACATCGTGGTGATCTTCGACGGGATCTGCATCAGCGTCATGACATAGCCGAAGCTGGCCGCAAAGCCGATCAGGATCATCACGATGGAGATGGTGCGTACCGTGCGGTGCATCAGCTTGGGCAAGTCGCGCCACTTGTAGTCGCGGTAGATGAACATGGTCACGAAGAATGACCAGACCACCGCGATCGCCGCCGACTCGGTGGCCGTGAACACACCCGAGAGAATGCCGCCGAGGATGATGACCATCGCCATCAGGCCCCACAGTGCCTCGCCCGCGATCTTCAAGGCCTGGCGCAGCGGAATCACCTCACCCTTGGGGTAGTTGCGCTTTCTCGCGAAGATCAGGCACAGCCCCATCAGCATCGCACTCATCAGCAGCCCGGGCATTACCCCGGCCATGAACAGCGACGCGATCGACACCGTGCCGCCGGCCGCCAGCGAATAGAGTACCGAGTTGTGGCTAGGGGGCGTCAGCAGCGCCTGGACCGAACCACTGACCGTCACGGCCGTGGAGAATTCGCGCGGATACCCCTTGCGTTCCATTTCCGGAATCAGCACAGAGCCGACCGAAGCGGTATCGGCCACCGAGGAGCCCGAGATCGCGCCAAAGAAGGTCGAGGCGGTGATGTTGACCAGTGACAGGCCGCCACGCACGAAGCCCACCAGCACCCCGGCGAACGCCACCAGCCGCCGTGACATCCCCCCTTCGGCCATGATCGCACCGGCCAGTACAAAGAACGGAATGGCCAGCAGCGAGAACTTGTTAACCCCGCTGGCGACCTGGATCATCATCGCCTGCAACGGGATGTCGATCCACCAGGCGCCGACCAGTGCAGACAGGCCCAGCGCGTAGGCGACCGGCATGCCCAGCAGGATGAGCACGATGAAACTGCCCAACAGAATGAAGGCATCCATTTATGCAGCTCCCTCGTTTTCTTCGACCACGTCAAAGCGCATCACCTTGCGGTGGCTCTGATCGCCCAGGATGAGTTTTTCGAGCACAAAGCACAGGGTCACCGCGCCACCGATCGGGATCGGCGCGTAGGTCATGCCGACCCGCACCGACGGCAGCGTGGCCAGAAACTGGTTCCAGGTGGTCATGCACAGCTTGTAGCCGTAGTAGGTCATGAACGCGCACACCAGCAGCATCAGCAGCTGTACCAGAAGCGCGGTGCTCTTGCGCAGCGCGGGCTTCATGCGGTCGGTGACCATCGCCACCGCCATGTGCGCACCAGCCCGGTAGCTTGCGGCCGCACCGATGAAGGCGAACACCACCATCAGCAGGATCGCCACCGGCTCCGGCCAACTGGAGCCGGTGCCCAGCACGTAACGGGCGAAGATGCCCCACGGGATTATCAGCGTCATGGTCAGGATCGACAGACCCGCAACCCAGATGCAGCTGGTGTACAACGCGTCGTTCAGACGCAGGAAAAAACTTTTCATAGGGCATCACCGCAGCCGCAGGGCGGCGAATGCCGCACTGCAGGAGTCATCTGGGAACAGAGCCGGGTATTACTGGACGTCGGCGATACGCTTCATCAGGTCGGCGTATTGCGCACCGTATTTTTCCCGCACCGGAGCGGTGGCGTCATAGAAGGGTTTCTTGTCGACCTCGATGAACTCAACGCCCGCGGCCTTGAGTTTTTCTTCACTGGCGATCGACTTGGCGTCCCACAGCGCACGCTCTTCCATCTGCGCCTCGCGGGCGACCTTTTTCACCAGGGCCTGCTGCTCGGGGGTGAGCTTGTTCCAGGTGGTCTTGGACATCACCACCGGCTCCGGAAGGATCAGGTGCCCGGTCAGGGTGTAGTACTTGGCGCTCTGGAAGTGGTTGTGTTCCAGCAAGGTCGGCGGGTTGTTCTCGGCGCCGTCGATGACACCGGTCTGCAGGGCACTGAAGATCTCGCCGGTATCCATGGCGATGCCGTTGCCGCCCATGGCGTTCATCATGTCGAGGAACAGCGGGTTGCCCTGCACGCGGATCTTCATGCCCTTGAGGTCGTCGATGCTGCGCACCGGTTTCTTGGTGTAGAGGCTGCGCGAGCCGCCATCCATCCAGGCCAGGGCGACCAGGTTGAATTCGGAATTGGTGATCTTGTCGAGCATTTCCTGGCCGATGTCACCGTCGATGATCTTGCGCATGTGCGCGTGGTCGCGGAACACGAAGGGCATGTTGAACACGTTCACGTCCGGCACCACCGGGCCCACGATGCCCAGGCTGACGCGGGTCATCTGCACCGCGCCGATCTGCGCCTGCTCGATCACTTCCTTCTCGGAGCCCAGCACGCCACCGGCGAACATCTTGAAGGTGATTTCGCCGTTGCTGGCGGCTTCGAGTTTCTTGCCCATGTTCTGTTCGGCGACCACGGTCGGGTAGCCTGCCGGGTGAATTTCAGCGAACTTGATGTCCAGCGCGAAGGCCGTCGAAGACAAGGTGAAGGCGAACGGAAGTACGGCAAGAAGCAGCTTGCGTTTGAAGATCATGATGAAACTCCGCTGTTGTTATTATCTGGTTTCGTGCTTGTGGTGGTGCGGCAGTGTCGGCTTCAGCCTCGGTAAGCGGGCTCCTCCATGCCCTTGACGCCAGGGTCCAGGGCGAATACCCCGCCAGCCAGTGGCTGGTCGTCGAGGTCCACGCCTGATGGGCGAATCGATGTCACGAACAGGGTGTCCAGGCCCGCGCCGCCGAAGGCGCACATGGCCGGCTTTTTCACCGGGACGCTGAGCGAGCGGTCCAGGCGGCCGTCAGGGGTAAAGCGGTGCACCAGGCCTGCATCGTTGCCGCAGATCCAGTAGCAGCCGTCCTGGTCGATCGCGGCGCCGTCGGGGCGCCCGGGGAACTCGCGCATGTCGACGAAGACCCGCTGGTTGTGCGGGACACCGGTGTCGATGTCGTAGTCGAACACCCAGATGGTCTGCACCTGCGGGTGCGAGTCCGACAGGTACATGCGCGTTCCATCGGGGCTGAAGGCCAGTCCATTGGGCACGATCATGCCGTCGAGCTGCAGGCTGAGCGGCAGGCTCCTGTCGTCCTGGCGATACAGCGCCCCGACCTGTGCGCCCTGTGGCATGTCCATCAGCATGGTGCCGGCCCAGAAGCGACCTTGCCGATCGCAGCGCCCATCATTGAACCGCATGCCCGCGCGGGCGTGCTCGACAGGACTGACCAGTTGGCTGACGAGCGTGCCTTCGTCATTGATATCCAGGTGAAAGATGCCAGTCTGCATCCCCGCGATCCAGCCACCCTCTGGGCTGGCGCTGCGTGCGATGCAGGCGAGCATCTCGTCGCCTTGCCAGCTGTGGTGCGTGCCATCCGCCGCTCGCCAGCGGTGCAGTTGGCGCTCAGGAATGTCCACCCAGTACAGGGCTTGTTCCGTGGGGTGCCACACCGGGCTCTCACCCGTGGCATTGCGTGCGTCGACGATCAGTTCGCAGCTCATGGCCGGCCTCCTTGCAGTGCTTGAATCAGTCGAATGGCCCGGCTGCAACGAATGCGCCGCCTTGATAGACCATCGAAGGGTCGTCGGCAGCCGGCGCCGGTTGCGCCTCCACGGCCGGGCGGAATTGCTCGGAGGAATCCTTGGGTTCGAAGCCCAGGTGAGCGGCGTAGCGGTTGTCCCACCACACATCGCGGTTGTCCGAGGCGCCGTAGACCACCGTGTGGCCAACGTTGGCGGTGAACAGCCCGCGCTCGATCAGTTGGGTCAGGTCGTCGTAGCTCAGCCAGGTGCTGAGCATTCGCCGGTTCTGCGGCTCGGGGAAGGAGGAGCCGATGCGGATGCTGACGGTCTCGATGCCATAGCGGTCGAAGTAGAAGCTGGCGACGTCTTCGCCATAGCATTTGGACAGGCCGTAATAGCCATCCGGCCGGCGCGCGGCGAGGGCGTCGATGCGCTCGTCCTGCCGATAGAAACCGATGGTGTGGTTGGAGCTGGCGAAGATGATGCGCTTGACGCCATGCTTGCGCGCGGCTTCGTAGAGGTGGAAGACACCGCAGATGTTGGGCCCGAGAATCTCTTCGAAGGGGCGTTCGACCGATACCCCGCCAAAGTGGCAGATGGCATCGACGCCTGCTACCAGGTGATCGACAGCGGCCTTGTCCGCCAGGTCGCATTCGACGATTTCTTCATGGGGGCCGGTTGCCGGCGCCATGGAGTTGATATCGGAAAGACGCAGCACCTCGGCACAGCCCTTGAGGCGCTCGCGCAGCACTTTGCCAAGGCCGCCTGCAGCTCCGGTGAGCAGCAGGCGATTGAACGGTGTGATAGTCATGGCAAGCTCGTTTGTTATGTGTCGTTGTAGGTTGTCATATGACTTGGCTGGATTATCGACAGCGCTTACTGGGCTGTCAATGCTCCAGGTATGGCTTTTCGAGCCAATTACAGAATCGAGATCGGATAGTTGATGATCAGCCGGTTCTCGTCGAACTCGTTGCTGCTGAAGTCGCGCCGAATGGTCGAATTGCGCCATTTGAGGCTCAGGTCCTTGAACGCACCGCTCTGGATGACATAGGCCAGTTCCGACTCGCGCACCCATTCCTTGCCGTCGGTGACCGCGCCGCTGTGGACTTCACGGCCGCTGATATAGCGGTTCATCAGCGTCAATCCAGGCACGCCCACGGTGACGAAGTTGAAATCGTGGCGCAGCTGCCAGGAGCGTTCGTTGGCGTTGTCGAAACTCGCGTTGTAGCTGTCGTTCGCCAGCGTGCCGCCGCTGGTGCCGTTGACCCGCATCCAGGTGTCGCCACTGACCTTCTGCAACCCGACATAGAAGGTATTGCCGCCGATCTTTGCCGAGAACATGCCCGAGTAGGTCTTGTTGTCCAGACTCCCTGCGCGCTCCGCGCCATCTTCCTCACCCTGGAAGTACCCCAGGTTGGCGCCCAGGGTCCAGCTGCCGATCGGCTGGCTGTGGGTGAGCTGCGCATACTGCTGCTTGTAGACGTCCTTGAGCTCCGCGTTCCACAGCCCGAACAGCGTCCGGTCCTGGTTGAACTTGTACTCGCCCCCGACAAAGTTGAAGCGATCCGACAGTGCACCGGCGTAGCTCATGTCGTCCATGCTGGCATCGTTGCGTGGACTGTTGCCCCGGAACTGCCCGCCGTACAGCGTCAGGCCGGCGATTTCGCTCGACGTGACCTGCCCACCCCGGAAAGTCTGTGGCAGCGAGCGCCCATCGTCGGAGCGCAGGACAGGCAGTACCGGCATCCACTCGCCGACCTTCAGTTCGGTCTTCGAAATCCGCGCCTTGCCCGACACCGCCAGCCGTCCGTAGTCATCGGCGGGGCGCCCATCGTCGTGGCGCGGCAGCAGCGCCGTACCGTAGGTGCCGCCGCCGCCGTCGAGCTTGACCGACCACAGCCCCAGCACATCGACCCCGAAGCCGACCGGCCCCTCGGTGAAACCAGAGCGCGCGTCGAGGATGAAACTCTGGGTCCATTCCTCGGCCTTGCTCTGCGGGTTGCTGGGGTCTACGAAGTTGCGGTTGATGTAGAAGTTTCGCAGGCCCAGCAGGGCCTTCGAGTCCTCTACGAACCCGGCTGCGACGCTCGCGCCCGGCATCGTGCCGATCGCAGTGGCGCCCAGCAGGGCGAAGGGAAAGGTTTGGCGGATTCTCATTATTGTTGTGCTCCTAGGTTGAAGCTTTCCGTATGCCAGGCGCATGCAAGCGGCCAGCGGCAGTGGCGGGTATGGGGTGCCCGGCAGGGCAGAGGCGTGATCGGTAGCGGGAAGGCTTATGTGCCCCTGGCGTGATGCGACGGGCTGAGGGCGAGAGGCGTAGGCGCGGCGGATATAGCGGGTCCGGTCGTCATAGGGATACTCACTGTATTGTTTTTGTTGTGTGTTGTCGTACGACTAAGGCAATTATTAGCCAGTGGCAAAATGCCTGTCAACGCTTATGACGTGATCATTTGTAGGAGCGTGCCTTGTGTCGCGATGGGCCGCGCGGAGCGGCCCTGAAATCGAATGGCCACTGCAAGGGTCACTGACTGACCGTGGCGTTCCCTGCAAGCGTCGCGGGGAACGGTAATGCTTTGGCCCGGCGAGGGCTCTGCCCTCGTTTCGCGACACGAGGCCGGCTCCTACGGGACCGCGCTGCGCCGGAATACAGCGCGATATCTGTGGGAGCCTGGCTTGCCAGCGAAGAGGCCATTCAATACGCCAAATGCAATATCATCGTGAAAGCGGCTGTATATCGAAGAGGCGGGCCGGCAGCTTCCGAAAATCATCGCATCACACTCTTGACACACCACGGACGCGAGTCTGGCTAGTCCAAGCTGCCCATTCTCATCGCAGCCAGAGCAATCCCCAGCTCAGGCTCCTGAAGATGTTCACGGTAATGCATTATCAGCTCAGGACCCCAGCCCATAACTTCGTCAATCACTTCGCGGCCCTGAGCCTCCGTCAATCCGTAATGCTGCACATGACTGAGCAAGTTGCGCCGCGAGAGCTCCCTCCCATAACGCCCGACACCCATGGCCAGATAAGGTGGCGGCCCGCCTTCAGTAGTAGGAAGGACATCGTACATAGGCGATAGCCGCCATTCCCCTTTTCTGAATATGATCGCGACGTTCTTCGGATGATCATCATCATTGCCAACCAGAATGTTGAAGCAGATGCGCTTGAACAGCTCCTGACGATCAGTCGCCGGAACGCCCCGGCGAGCCATTTCGTCCGCCAGAAATCCGTAGTGCCACTTGCTGTTCCAGTCCTTCGGATCATTCCAGTCACTGTCGAGCAATGTCAGGCCACTGAGCATAGGAATTCGACAGAAACGGCCATTCTCAGCCGGTTGTCGGTCGAAGCGCTCAACCAACAAGGTATTCACCCTTCCGCTATGCAAATCCACCGGCGCAACCTTCAAGCCCTTTCTCGCGGCGAAGGACATGCAGGCGTATTCCATAGCTGGGATGTCATACAGATCATGGCGATCCCGAGGTTTGGCCAGAATCAGGCGATTGTCATCTACCAAAGTACATTTCGGCCGCGCGCCGCCCAGTGAAGACCTTTGCTGAAGGGTCGCCTTCGTTGTCTTGTCTGCGGTGGGAGGAAACCCACCCTGGACGCCGTCTGCGAATTGAATGAAGGCATCGAGTTGAGTCACGGTGCCCAGACCAGCGTCGCCGATACCATCCGGTGCCCTCCGGGCCGACCCGGCCATGAGGTTGCCCGTGCGGTCGTGGTTCGGCGTCTTCAGCAGAAAGCCGATTGCGCTGAGCTCTCCGCCATATTCACGGGTAGCCAGCCGTTCACCCCAACCATCCGGAGCCGCATCCCGAATGAAGCCCGGCACGCCACGGTTCTTGGTGATCTGGCTATAAGGTGTCGATCGAAGTGGGTAGCGCACTGGATCAGGAACCCAGCCCTCTGCCTTGACATATGCCGGGCTGTACAAAAATTCGCCCACCCCATTCACAATTTGTAATCGACCGAACGTCGTCACTTCCAGCGAGTCGGGTAGCTGCATATACACATACAAAGAAGTCATCAGAAATCATCCTCAGATATGCGCTTTACTCGAACCCGGTGTTCCGTGGCATGCCGAGCGACCGGAGGAAGCTCCGGATTCGCAAACGCGTCATCGAGAAGGCCCAGATGCCAGAGGGCGATCATGTAACCCCGCATCTCCACCGTAGGCGTCCCGGCTTCGATTTTGCCAAGGGTGGTAGTGGACAGACCGGTCTGCAGGGCCAGGTCTTTCTGGCGAATTTTTCGCTCGAGACGGCGTTGTTTGATCAGAAGCCCCATGGTCTGGAGCCTGGCGGCGCATTCAAGCGGAAAAACGATCATTATAGGATTGCTTATAAGTTGTCTTAAGTAATTTAAGAGCAACCATACCACCTCTAAGTCGAAGAGGAGAACTCTTGATGTCAAGGCCCGATGAAAGGCCCTGGCTGCCAGCTCATTTGGCACTCAGCCTCACCGCTCGAGCCGCGCGCCCCCACCAAAGTCGAGTCCTGTGCCAGTCATCGTTAGCGACTTCGGCCGCAAAAAAAGGCCACCGATTGGTGGCCTCCGATAAAGCCGTAGATTTTCACTGATCCCTGGACCAAAAGCCCATGCTAGACGGGCCACCGAGGGGATACGTTCACCAGGCTCGAGTAGAATTTCAAGAGACCCCGGAAAACGACAGTATCGCGAACGGCAGCGATGAGTCGGTAGCCGCCCTTCGCGACACGCAGCAGTCTGCCAATGGAATCAGACCAAGCCTTCTGCCTTCAGAGTCTTCTGCACCGCCGGACGGCTGGCGACGCGTTGCTGGAACTCGGCCACGGTCGGCCAGGGTGAAATGTCGATGTTCAGCTTCGGAGCCCAGTTCACGATGGTGAACAGGTAGGCATCGGCCACGCTGAAGTTTTCGCCGGTCAGGAAGTCCTTGCCCTGCAGCGCCTTTTCCACGAAGCCCAGGCGTTTGCCGAACGTATCGATGGTCTTGGTCCTGGCCTCTGCACTGATGCTTGGGGTGAACAAGGCAGCGAGGGTCTTGTGCAATTCGGTGCCAATGAAGTTCAGCCATTCCTGCACCCGCGCACGCTCCAGCGAGCCCGCAGCGGGCAGCAGGCCAACCTGGGGCTTCTGGTCGGCGAGGTATTGGATGATGGCCGGGCCTTCGGTGAGGACTTCTCCGTCATCCAATTGCAGGGCTGGAACATAGCCCTTGGTATTGATCGTGTAGAAATCGGCGCCGCTGGCGGTGGTGTGGTTCTTGAGATCGACTTTCTCGACGGTGTGGGGCAGGTCCAATTCGTTGAGAACGATGTGCGGCGAGAGCGAACAGGCACCTGGCGTGTAGAAGAGCTTCATTTCTTTCTCCCATTGGGCGGGCCAGCCGCGAGGCGGCTGGCGAAGTGAGGCACGTACAGCGCGCTGGTTATGACACCAAAGCTGGAAGTTGCGCAAGCTGCCCTTCAGCTGATCCAGAGGCGGCCCACGATCAGGAGGGCACCATTCGAACCCTCGGGCGATGCCTCGATCTATACTCGACACTCCCAAGAGGAATTACAGACCATGACCCGTCAAACCGAAACCGCCATTCTTGCCGGCGGCTGCTTCTGGGGCATGCAGGACCTGCTGCGGCGCTATCCCGGCGTGCTGGATACGCGCGTCGGCTATACCGGCGGCGATGTGCCGAATGCCACCTACCGCAACCATGGCAACCACGCCGAGGCCATAGAGATCGTCTTCGACCCTGCCGTGATCAGCTACCGGCAGATCCTCGAATTCTTCTTTCAGATCCACGACCCCAGCACCCCCAATCGTCAGGGCAACGACCGCGGTCCGAGCTACCGCTCGGCCATCTATTACCTTAGCGAACAGCAACGCGAAGTCGCCGAGGACACCGCTGCCGACGTCGATGCATCACGCCTGTGGCCAGGCCCGGTGGTCACCGAAATCGAGCCAGCCGGGGCCTTCTGGGAAGCGGAACCGGAGCATCAGGATTATCTCGAGCGTATCCCGAATGGCTACACCTGCCACTTCATCCGCCCGAACTGGAAACTTGCGAAGCGCGGCTGAAAGTCTGAGTGCTCCATTGGCGCTTCGGTCCAAGAGGCCATGGTCCGCTTTTGCATAAAAAAAGCCACCTCAGCTTCTATCACTGGGGTGGCTTCGATGCCGAAGGCCCTATGGTTTCAGATCATTCTGAAAACCTGCGCCGGAATTATCAATCCCAGCTCAACGCGCCACCGGTCTGATACTCGATCACGCGAGTCTCAAAGAAGTTCTTCTCCTTCTTCAAGTCCATGATCTCGCTCATCCACGGGAACGGGTTGGTCGTGCCCGGGTATTCTTCCTTCAAGCCAATCTGGGTCAGACGACGGTTGGCGATGAACTTGAGGTAGTCCTCCATCATCGCTGCGTTCATGCCCAGTACGCCGCGAGGCATGGTGTCGCGGGCGTATTCGATCTCCAGCTGGGTACCCTGCAGGATCATCTGCTGGGCCTCTTCCTTCATCGAGGCATCCCACAGGTGCGGGTTTTCGATCTTGATCTGGTTGATCACGTCGATGCCGAAGTTCAGGTGCATCGACTCGTCACGCAGGATGTACTGGAACTGCTCGGCAACGCCGGTCATCTTGTTGCGGCGGCCCATGGAGAGGATCTGGGTGAAGCCGCAGTAGAAGAAGATGCCTTCAAGCACGCAGTAGTAGGCGATCAGGTTGCGCAGCAGCTCCTTGTCGGTCTCGACGGTGCCGGTGTTGAATTCCGGATCGGAGATGGCGCGGGTGTACTTGAGGCCCCAGGCGGCTTTTTTCGCGACCGACGGGATCTCGTGGTACATGTTGAAGATCTCGCCTTCATCCATGCCCAGCGATTCGATGCAGTACTGGTAGGCGTGGGTGTGGATCGCCTCTTCGAAAGCCTGGCGCAGGATGTACTGGCGGCACTCGGGGTTGGTGATCAGGCGGTACACGGCCAGCGCCAGGTTGTTGGCAACCAGGGAGTCGGCGGTGGAGAAGAAGCCGAGGTTGCGCATCACGATGCGGCGCTCGTCGTCGGTCAGGCCTTCCGGATTTTTCCAGAGGGCGATGTCCGCGTTCATGTTGACCTCTTGCGGCATCCAGTGGTTGGCGCAGCCGTCGAGGTACTTCTGCCAGGCCCAGTCGTACTTGAAAGGCACGAGCTGGTTGAGGTCGGCGCGGCAGTTGATCATGCGCTTCTCGTCAACCGCGACGCGGGCCGAGGAGCCTTCGAGCTCGGCCAGGCCTTCGGCGATGTCGAGGGCGTTCAAGGCTGCCTTGGCACGCTTGACCGCCTCGGAGTCGGACGCCGTGGTGGCGCGGGCTTCGAGCGCGGCGGCACCGCCGGCGCTGTCGAGCTTGTCGAGGTTGGCGGCAGCGGTGGTCTGGGCAGGGGTGCTGCCCTTTGCGGCGACTTCGCCGTCTTCGTTATCGACTTCGTCCCAGCTCAGCATGGTGGGTATCTCCTGCTTGAGGGCCATCTATGGATGTGGCCAGTGGATCTTGGTTGCGGTGCTTGGGTGTGGCTGCACGCAAAATCTGCAATGCCCGGGGAGGGCGAGCCGGGGCTGTGGGGCCCCGGCTTTCTTATGTCTGGCTGTGGGAGGAAGGGAAATCAGTTACGGCCCTTTCGCTACGGTTCGGCGCTCCGACAAGCCAGCTCCCACAGGGGTCTCCATTCCATGGATGGAATTGGAGTGAGGCCTCGGATGAGGCCTCAGGGTGCCTTACTGGCAAGCCTCGCAATCCGGCTCGTCGATCGCGCAGGCCTTTGGCACTGGCGCGGGGCCGGCTGCCTGGACCGGGGCGCTGTCGCCGCCGCTGGATACGGCGTTGAGCTTGCCGGTGTTGATGGTCGACTTCTCGGTGCTGGTCGCGGCCAGGGCACGGAGGTAGTAGGTGGTCTTCAGACCACGGTACCAGGCCATGCGGTAGGTCACGTCAAGCTTCTTGCCCGAGGCGCCGGCGATGTAAAGGTTCAGCGACTGGGCCTGGTCGATCCACTTCTGGCGACGGCTGGCCGCGTCGACGATCCACTTGGTCTCGACTTCGAAGGCGGTGGCGTACAGGTCTTTCAGCTCTTGCGGGATACGCTCGATCTGCTGCACCGAACCATCATAGTACTTGAGGTCGTTGATCATGACCGAGTCCCACAGGCCGCGAGCCTTGAGGTCGCGGACCAGATACGGGTTGATCACGGTGAACTCGCCCGACAGGTTCGACTTCACGTACAGGTTCTGGTAGGTCGGCTCGATGGACTGCGATACGCCGGTGATGTTGGCGATGGTCGCGGTCGGCGCGATGGCCATGATGTTCGAGTTACGAATACCTTTCTGCACGCGGGCACGGACCGGGGCCCAGTCCAGGGATTCTTCCAGGTTGACGTCGATGTACTTGGCGCCACGGGCTTCGATCAGGATCTGTTGCGAATCCAGCGGCAGTACGCCCTTGGACCACAGCGAACCCTGGAACGTCTCGTAGGCACCGCGCTCGTCGGCCAGGTCGCACGAGGCCTGGATGGCGTAGTAGCTGACCGCTTCCATCGACTTGTCGGCGAACTCGACGGCCGCGTCGGAACCGTAAGGGATGTGCTGCAGGTACAGCGCGTCCTGGAAGCCCATGATGCCCAGGCCGACAGGGCGGTGCTTGAGGTTCGAGTTACGCGCCTGCGGCACCGAGTAGTAGTTGATGTCGATCACGTTGTCGAGCATGCGCACGGCGGTGTTGACGGTGCGCTGCAGCTTGGCGGTGTCGAGCTTGCCGTCGGTGATGTGGTTCGGCAGGTTGATCGAGCCCAGGTTGCAGACCGCGATCTCGTCCTTGTTGGTGTTCAGGGTGATCTCGGTGCACAGGTTCGAGCTGTGGACCACGCCCACGTGCTGCTGCGGCGAGCGCAGGTTGCACGGGTCCTTGAAGGTCAGCCATGGGTGGCCGGTCTCGAACAGCATCGACAGCATCTTGCGCCACAGGTCTTTGGCCTGGACGGTCTTGAACACCTTGATCTTGTTGTACTCGGTCAGCGCTTCGTAGTACTCGTAGCGCTCTTCGAAGGCCTTGCCGGTCAGGTCGTGCAGGTCAGGCACTTCGTTCGGCGAGAACAGGGTCCACTTGCCGTCATCGAAGACACGCTTCATGAACAGGTCAGGGATCCAGTTGGCGGTATTCATGTCGTGGGTACGGCGACGGTCATCACCGGTGTTCTTGCGCAGCTCGATGAACTCTTCGATGTCCAGGTGCCAGGTCTCGAGGTACGCGCAGACCGCGCCCTTGCGCTTGCCACCCTGGTTTACGGCCACGGCGGTGTCGTTGACAACTTTCAGGAACGGCACGACGCCCTGGGACTTGCCGTTGGTGCCCTTGATGTAGGAGCCCAGCGCACGCACAGGGGTCCAGTCGTTGCCCAGGCCACCGGCGAACTTGGACAGCATGGCGTTGTCGTGGATCGCGTGGTAGATGCCCGACAGGTCGTCCGGCACGGTGGTCAGGTAGCAGCTCGACAGCTGCGGACGCAGGGTGCCGGCGTTGAACAGGGTCGGAGTCGAGGCCATGTAGTCGAAGGACGACAACAGGTTGTAGAACTCGATCGCGCGGGCTTCCTTGTCTTTCTCTTCCAGCGCCAGGCCCATGGCCACACGCATGAAGAATACCTGCGGCAGCTCGAAGCGCACGCCATCCTTGTGGATGAAGTAGCGGTCGTACAGGGTCTGCAGGCCGAGGTAGGTGAACTGCTGGTCGCGCTCGTGATTGATCGCATTGCCCAGCTTCTCGAGGTCGAAGTCGGCCAGGGCCGGGTTCAGCAGCTCGAACTGGATACCCTTGGCAACGTAGGCCGGCAGGGCCTTGGCGTACAGCTCGGCCATCTCGTGGTGGGTGGCGCTCTCGGCCACGCCCAGGAAGCCCAGGCCTTCGGCGCGCAGGGTGTCCATCAGCAGGCGGGCGGTAACGAACGAGTAGTTCGGCTCGCGCTCGACCAGGGTACGGGCGGTCATCACCAGGGCGGTGTTGACGTCCTTGAGGGCGACGCCGTCGTACAGGTTCTTCAGGGTTTCACGCTGGATCAGCTCGCCATCGACTTCGGCCAGGCCTTCGCAGGCCTCGGTGATGATGGTGTTCAGGCGTGCCATGTCCAGCGGCGCGAGGCTGCCGTCGGCCAGGGTGATGCGGATGCTCGGGTGCGGCTCGACGACCGAATCGGCGTTGCTGCGGGTAGCGCGCTCTTTGGCGCGCTGGTCGCGGTAGATCACGTAGTCGCGGGCGACTTTCTGCTCGCCGGCGCGCATCAGGGCCAGTTCGACCTGGTCCTGGATTTCTTCGATGTGGATAGTGCCACCCGATGGCATGCGACGCTTGAACGTGGCGGTGACCTGCTCGGTCAGGCGCGCGACGGTGTCATGGATGCGCGACGAGGCGGCGGCGGCGCCACCCTCAACTGCGAGGAACGCCTTGGTGATGGCTACGGTGATCTTGTCGTCGGTGTAGGAGACGACAGTGCCATTGCGCTTGATGACGCGCAGTTGGCCCGGAGCGGTCGCGGCCAGGTCCTGGTTCGAATCGGCGGCCGGATTCACCTTGGCCTGCGCGTTCTCGCGAGTTGTGTCGGTTTGCATGGGGGGTGTGTCTCCACATTCTCAATGTTGTGTTCAGGCGCCTTGTGAGCGCCCACCGTTCTGTCCCTCCACCCGACTCCCCCTGAGGGGACGCGCGTCGAACGCGCATCCGCCTGGGGGGCGTGGCGACTTCAGGACAGATCAGGAAATAGGGGCAATATCTCACCGTTCCCTGTGCAATACAGGGCTTGAGTTCTCTACCAGTCTTGTGCTTGGGAAATGCTCGAAAACCCAAGATGTAGTGGTTTGCCGCGATGGGCATACAAGATAATGCGGTATCGGACCCTTTGCAAGGTAACCCGCTGTGGATAACTTGTGGGTATTTTGTGAGTGATTCGTGCGCCCTGGCTGTAGGCCTTGTCCCTAGCGCTTTGCAGCATATTTCTGCAGCCGACGCCTTCGTGGACTTTTTTCAGGGCGCGGAAGGTATCACGAAATTTGAGTTTGTCGAGTCCTGCGCGGGACGTAGTATCCGAACCCATGCTGCCCTCGGAAAAAGGGCGCCCCTTTCACAACTACAACGCACAAGAGGTGGTCGGTGGAGCAGCCCAGCAGCCGGATATTGATCGTCGAAGACGACCAGCGCCTTGCCGAACTCACGGCCGAATACCTGCAGGCCAACGGCTTCGAGGTGGCGGTGGAGGGCGATGGCGCCCGCGCTGCACGGCGGATCATCGACAGCCAGCCAGACCTGGTGATCCTCGACCTGATGCTGCCTGGCGAAGACGGCTTGAGCATCTGCCGCAAAGTGCGAGCCCAGTATCCTGGGCCGATCCTGATGCTCACTGCCCGTACCGACGACCTCGACCAGGTGCAGGGATTGGACCTGGGCGCCGACGATTATGTCTGCAAGCCGGTGCGCCCGCGCCTGCTGCTGGCGCGCATCCATGCCTTGCTGCGGCGCAGCGAGGCGCCGGAAGACAAGCGCCGGCAACTGCAGTTTGGTGCGTTGCGCATCGACAATGGCCTGCGCGAGGCGTGGCTGCACGGACAGGGCATCGAGTTGACCAGCGCAGAGTTCGACCTGCTGTGGCTGCTGGTGAGCAATGCCGGGCGGGTACTGTCGCGCGAGCAGATCTTCACGGCCCTGCGCGGCGTAGGCTATGACGGCCAGGACCGCTCGATCGATGTGCGCATTTCGCGGATCCGCCCGAGGATTGGCGATGATCCGATCCATCCGCGCCTGATCAAGACCCTGCGCGGCAAGGGTTACCTGTTTGTCGGCGAAGCGGCCGACGCGTCAGGGACGATGTCCAACCCATGAACTCGATCTTCCTGCGCATCTATGGCGGCATGCTGGGCGTGCTGGTACTTGTTGCCGTGCTCGGCGTGCTGAGCCTGCACCTGGTCAACGAGGTGCGCGCCGGCCAGCATCGGGAGCGTCTGGCCCAGGGGACGTTCAGCCTGATGGCTGACAATCTGGCCCTGCAGAACGAGGTGGAGCGCAAGCGCTCGCTGGTGATCTGGGAGCGCCTGATGGGCATCCCCCTCGACCTGCAGCCGTTGTCTGCGGCTGCGTTGGACGCCAGCCAGCGCTCGCGCCTGGTGCGCGGTCTGGTGGTGGTGCAGGAGACCGGCCCGCATGCGGCGCGGGTGCTGCGCCAGATTGCGGATCAGGATGTGCTGTTGGTAGGGGAGGTCCAGCAGGTCAGCGAGCAGTTGGCCCGCGCCACCCTCTACCTGCTGGCCGATGAGCTGGTGCGCTATCCGGTTACCGAGCAGCGCCAGCGTCTGCTTGAACTCAAGCAGAGCAAGGGCTTTGGCTTTGACGTGGCCCTGCAACGGCTGGAGCGCGCCGGGCTCGACGACGACCAGCGGCGCCGGGTCGAGGAGGGAGACACGGTGATGGCCCTAGGCAAGGATGGCGATTCGGTCCGGGTGTTCTCAGGGCTCTCGGGGTCACCCTGGGTGCTGGAAATCGGCCCGCTGCACCAGATGAATCTTTATCCCCCGCAGTTGCTGATCCTCATCGTCTGCCTTGGACTGTGCCTGATCGGACTGGTGGTCTACCTGCTGGTGCGTCAGCTTGAGCGGCGCCTCTCGGGCCTCGAAGTCGCGGCTACCCGGATCGCCCAGGGCAGCCTGGACACGCGAGTGCCTGCCGATGACGCCGATTCGGTGGGGCGCCTTGCCGAGGCCTTCAATGGCATGGCCGAGCACCTGCAGCGCTCGTTGAGCATGCAGCGCGAGCTGGTGCGGGCGGTGTCCCATGAGCTGCGTACCCCGGTGGCGCGCCTGCGTTTTGGCCTGGAGATGATCGAGACCGCCAGCACGGACCAGGCTCGCGGGAAGTACCTGGCCGGGATGGACAGCGATATCCAGGACCTGGACAAGCTCGTCGACGAGATGCTCACCTACGCCCGCCTGGAGCAGGGCGCTCCGGCGCTGCTGTTCCAGGCGGTGGACCTCGATGCGCTGTTCGAGCGGGTGATCGCCGAGCTTGCACCCCTGCGCGCCGACGTCAGGGTCAGCCTTGGCACCTGCCAGGCGCTTGAGGGGCAGGGCGCCTGGGTCGAGGCCGAGCCGCGCTACCTGCACCGTGCGGTGCAGAACCTGGTCAGCAATGCCATGCGCCATGCCGGATCGCGGGTCCGCCTGAGCTATCACGTGGGGCAGCAGCAGTGCCGCATCGATGTGGAAGACGATGGCCCCGGGGTGCCTGAGCGCGCCTGGGACCGGATCTTCACTCCCTTTACCCGCCTCGATGACAGCCGGACCCGCGCTTCTGGCGGGCATGGGCTGGGTCTGTCGATCGTCCGCCGGATCATCTATTGGCATGCGGGCCGTGCCCTGGTGGGGCGCAGCGAGCAGTTGGGCGGCGCCTGCTTCAGCTTGAGCTGGCCGCGTTCGCGAGGTAGCCAGCAGGCCTAGACGCTGACCAGGCTCAGCAGCTGGTCGCCCTGCACGCTGAACTGGCCGTTGATTTCCCGACCGTGACGCCACTCTGGCGACAAGTCGATGAGCAGGCGCAGGCGGGCCTGGCCGTCGGCGGACCATTCCAGCACCTCGGCGTGCTCGAAATAGAAACGCTGCCGGGTCAGCGGGTAGAGCGTCTTGAACAGGCTTTCCTTGAGCGAAAACGTCAGCGTCACGGTCAGGCCCAAGTGTTCGGGCGACAGCCGCTGCATTTCAGCGTGCGTGAGAATCTCGCTGGCCAGGCGTTCGGCGCGCTCGTCGCGGATCAGCGTCTCCTGGTCCAGCCCGATACCCCGGCAACTGCCCTCGGCGGCCACCACGGCAGCGGCCCAGCCTTTGCCATGGGTGATCGAACCGTGGATACCCGTGGGCCAGATGGGTGAGCGATCCTCATGGGTGCCTGGTATGTAGTCACGTCCATCAAGCCGAAGCAGCGCTGCCCGCGCGCATACCCGTCCTGCCAGGTACTCGGCCTGGCGCTTGGCCACCGAGCGTTGCAGGCTGGCGGTCTGTTCGATCCCGGCACGCTGGAAGTCATCGGCGGCCAGGCGTGTTGCGTCGAAGCCGCAACTGACCAATACCGCGCCCGGCAGGGGCTGCGGCAGGGGCCAGTGGTGACGGAGAGGGGTGCAGCAGGTGGGCAATCTGTTCATGGCAGGTATTGTGCCCGCTCCCATAGGGGAGGGTGTAGTACCTGATCAGTCATTCGAACAGCTTCTTGAGAAATGCCTGCATGTCAGCCCATGAGCTCTCATCCGCTTTCTTGCTGTACGCGATATCCGGCCCGCCATGACTGTCGTGACCCGCATGCCCCAGCCGGTCGGCATCAGGATTGCTGAACCCGTGCTTGGCCCCCGGGATACTGACGAACTCGAAGCTCGCCCCCGCTGCATCCATCTCTTTCTTGAACGCCTCGGCCTGCTGCTCGGTGACCATGCTGTCCGCCGCGCCATGTTCGACCAGCACCTTGGCCTTGACGCTGCCGGGTGTGGCCGGAGTCTGGGTCACCAGCGCGCCGTGGAAACTGACCACCCCAGCCAGGTGCTCGCCGCGGCGCGCGGCATCGAGCACCACCTTGCCACCGAAGCAGTAGCCGATCGCAGCCAGCTTGCCGGCATCGGTCCGGGGCTGGATCCTGAGCAACTCAAGCCCTGCGTTGAAACGCTTGGCGGCCGCTTCGGGATTCTTCAACGCGGCGCTGCTGAAGGCCTTGGCGTCCTCCGGGTGCTCGGTGTTCTTGCCGTCGCCGTACATGTCGATGGCCAGGGCGCTGTAGCCGAGCGCGGCGAGGTCGCGGGCGCGGCGCTTGGCGTAGTCGTTGAGCCCCCACCATTCATGCACCACGACGACGCCAGGGCGCTTGCCTTCGATGGCATCGTCATACGCGTAATAGCCGATCAGACGTTGGCCATCGGCATCCTGGTAGGGAATCTCACGGGTCTGCACCGCCGCCTGGGCGACGGTGGCACTGCACAGCAGGGCCAGGGCAAGCAGGGAACGCATAATGCTCTCCTTGTCGGAATGGGGCCCCCGGTCGAACCGGCATCGCGCAGCGGTCCAGAGGCGTCCTGCTTACTCTAGCCGCCACATCGGGGCCACGCATCAGCACCAGTGTTCAAGGCTGGGGGATTCTCGCCATCGGGCGGATTCCCGCCATCTCCCGGGCATTCTCGACGTGCCCAGGCGGAAATCCGCCAAACCAGTAGGGTTTTCTGCCTCTTCGCTGTGCGCACAATCCCGTTGAATGCGCCCGCCGCACCGATTACGGGCATTCTGGCATCACCCTTGCTATGGCTTTGGGTGAGAGGCAGAAACCTGCCAGCAGTTTCAAACAACAAATCCCTCCGGGTGCAGGAGGGTTCGCGCGCTTTGGGCATCGCCACATCCTGGGAAGGATGACTCGACACCCTTGAGGAAAGACTAGCCATGACGACACGTCAGCCGCTGTACAAATCGCTGTATATCCAGGTGCTGGTTGCCATCACCGTCGGTATCCTGCTCGGCCACTTCTACCCTGAAACGGGCGTTGCCCTCAAACCGCTGGGTGACGGGTTCGTCAAACTGATCAAGATGGTCATCGCCCCGATCATCTTCTGCACCGTGGTCAGCGGCATCGCTGGCATGCAAAGCATGAAGTCGGTCGGCAAGACCGGTGGCTACGCGCTGCTCTACTTCGAGATCGTCTCCACCATCGCGCTGATCATCGGCCTGGTCGTGGTCAACGTGGTCAAGCCCGGCGCGGGCATGCACATCGACGTCACCACCCTGAACGCCAGCAGCGTGGCAGCCTACGCCGCCGCCGGCGCGCAGCAGACCACCATCGGCTTCCTGCTCAACATCATCCCTAACACGGTGGTGGGCGCCTTCGCCAACGGCGATATCCTGCAAGTGCTGATGTTCTCGGTGATCTTCGGCTTCGCCCTGCACCGCCTGGGCAGCTACGGCAAGCCGTTGCTCGACCTGATCGATCGCTTCGCCCATGTCATGTTCAACATCATCAACATGATCATGAAGCTGGCGCCGCTGGGTGCATTCGGTGCGATGGCCTTCACCATCGGCCAGTACGGCGTGGGTTCGCTGGTGCAGCTGGGCTACCTGATGGCCTGCTTCTACGTCACCTGCCTGCTGTTCATCCTGGTGGTGCTGGGCGGTATCGCCCGCGCGCACGGTTTCAGCGTACTGAAGCTGATCCGCTACATCCGTGAAGAGCTGATGATCGTGCTGGGCACCTCGTCGTCCGAATCGGCCCTGCCACGCATGCTGACCAAGATGGAGCGCCTGGGCGCGAAGAAATCTGTGGTTGGCCTGGTGATCCCGACCGGCTACTCGTTCAACCTCGACGGTACCTCGATCTACCTGACCATGGCCGCGGTGTTCATCGCCCAGGCCACCGACACCACCATGGACATCACTCACCAGATCACCCTGTTGCTGGTGCTGCTGGTGGCCTCCAAGGGTGCTGCGGGCGTTACCGGTTCGGGCTTCATCGTACTGGCGGCAACCCTGTCCGCGGTCGGCCACCTGCCGGTTGCCGGCCTGGCCCTGATCCTGGGTATCGACCGCTTCATGTCCGAAGCCCGCGCCCTGACCAACCTCATCGGCAACGCTGTTGCCACCGTGGTCGTGGCCAAGTGGGTCAACGAGCTGGACAGCGACAAGCTTCAGGCCGAGCTTGCCTCGGGTGGTTCGCCGATCATCGAGACCCACCCGGTCGATGACCTGGGTGTCGCCGAGACCCCGGCACGGGGTTGATCTGCCAGCGTGACTGAAAAAGCCCATCTTCGGATGGGCTTTTTTTTTTGCTATTACAGCGTTCCTCGTCGGCGGTACGTCTTCATTCCACCCGCATCTCGCCGCTATACACCAATATCTCCCGACATCTGCGGCACAGGTACCGCCGTCCCTTGTGCACCAGCTTGTGCCGCTGGGCGCTGAAGGGGAAGTCGCTGTCGGGGCAGGGGCAACGATAGATGTAGCGGGTCGCGCTGCGCCGCTTCACTTCGTAGTTGTGGCAGCGGTTGGGCGCAAGCTCGTACACGCCACGCATGATCAATTGCCACTCCTCGCCGTGGGGCTGGATACGGTCGCCGAACAACTGGTGGGCCACCAGATGGGCGACTTCGTGGGCGACGGTCTGGCGCAGGAAGTCCTCGCTGTTCTCTCGATACAGCTGCAGGTTGAAGCGCAACAGGTTCTCGTGCAGGTGAGCGACGCCGGCCTTCTGACCGCGCAGCTTGAAGCTCACCTGCGGGCGCGTGAAAGGGCGTTTGAAGAAGGCTTCGGCTTGCTGGTAACAGGTCTCGACGCGGGATGTAAGCAACTCTGGCATGGCGGGGACAGTCTCCTGGGCGGTCATTATGCCGCAAGGCCGTCAGCGCGGCCCAGCCACCGGTCAGCGTACAGCCAAAGGCCGCCTCGCGGCGGCCCTGTGCACAACGCCCTCGTGGCTCTAGCTGGTGTACATCGGCCCCACGCCCAAGCCCCAGATGATCACCGTGGCTGCCATGATCGCGACCAGCACTACCAGTCCGACCGCCAGGACCGAGCTTGAAAACAGGAAGCCCTCATCGGCCGGAATGTTCATGAAGGTCGGCAAGCCCACGTACAGGAGAAACACCGTGTACGAAATGGCCGCGAGGCCCACCACCATGCCTAGCGCAAGGTCAGGGTACAGCGCCGCCAGCCCGCCGACGAACAGTGGTGTGGCGGTATAGGTGGCAAAGGCAATGCACTGCGCCATGCTCGGATTGGCGTCGTAGGTGCGGGCCATCCAGTGGATGAAGGCGCCCATGACCGCCACCCCGCCCAGCATCGCCACGTACGACATGATACTCATCCACAACGCGCTTTCCACCGTCAGCATCACTGGTGGCCGGTCACCGATCACCCAGCCCATCTGGGTGGTGCCGATGAATGCCGAAACCACGGGGATCGCTGCCAATATCAACGTGTGGGTCAGGTACATGTGGCTGATGGATTCTTCCTCGCCACGTATTTCGTGCCATTCCTGGTCTGGATGGGTAAACAGGCCTAGAACGTGATGGATCATGCCGGTCACTCCTATCGTCGTTGTCGCTGCCCAGGGTTGGGCGCTCGCGACCCGAGGTCGAGGCCAGACAAAACCGAACACGCGGCTACGTGGCCTAAGTCGCAGTATAGGAAGCGAGGCGCAACGCAATCCGGCCTTTTTAGAGCAAATCGTGCTGTCCAGGAGGCGGTTGATTACCTTGCAGTCTTTGTCGGATGGGTCTACGCGGGGCCTTGGTTTATGCGTAAAATAGTCCGCTTTTGTCACACCTCGCGGATTCAAGCGCTATGGGCACCCTTTCGGTCAACCAGAACAAACTGCAAAAACGCCTGCGTCGCCTCGCTGGCGAAGCCATCACCGACTTCAACATGATCGAGGACGGTGACAAGGTCATGGTCTGCCTGTCCGGCGGCAAGGACAGCTACACCATGCTCGATGTTCTGCTGCACCTGCAGAAAGTGGCGCCGATCACCTTCGAGATCGTCGCGGTGAACATGGACCAGAAGCAGCCAGGCTTCCCAGAGCACGTCCTGCCGGCCTACCTGAAAACCTTGGGCGTCGAATACCACATCGTCGAGAAAGACACCTATTCGGTGGTCAAGGAGCTGATTCCGGAAGGCAAGACCACGTGCTCGCTGTGCTCGCGCCTGCGCCGCGGCACCCTGTACACCTTCGCCGACGAGATCGGCGCGACCAAGATGGCCCTCGGGCACCACCGCGACGACATCGTCGAGACGTTTTTCCTCAACATGTTCTTCAACGGGACGATCAAGGCCATGCCGCCCAAGCTTCGTGCCGACGACGGCCGCAACGTGGTCATCCGCCCGCTGGCCTACTGCAGCGAGAAGGACATCCAGGCCTACTCGGACATGCGCGAATTCCCGATCATCCCGTGCAACCTCTGCGGCTCCCAGGAAAACCTGCAGCGCCAGGTGGTCAAGGAGATGCTGGTGGAGTGGGAGCGCAAGCATCCGGGGCGTACCGAGAATATCTTCCGCGGCCTGCAGAACGTAGTGCCGTCACAGCTCGCCGACCGCAACCTGTTCGACTTCGGCAGCCTGAAGATCGACGAAAGCGCCACCCCGCGTTTTCTCGACGTGCTGAACCTCTGACCGCATGCGCGATTATCAATGGCTACACGAATACTGCCTCAACCGCTTCGGCTCATCCGCGGCGCTGGAGGCCATGCTGCCCCAGCCAAGGTCGGCGGCGCAGCTGCGCGGCATCGCTGACGACCGCTATCTGTCGACCCTGGCGCTGCGCGTATTTCGTGCCGGGCTCAAGCACAGCCTGGTGGATTCGAAGTGGCCGGCGTTCGAGCAGGTATTCTTCGGCTTCGACCCCGAGAAGGTCGTGCTGATGGGCGCCGAGCACCTGGAGCGCCTGATGCAGGACGCGCGCATCATTCGCCATCTCGGCAAGCTCAAGAGCGTGCCGCGCAATGCGCAGATGGTGCTGGACCTGCAGAAGGAAAACGGTAGTTTCGGCGCGTTCATCGCCGACTGGCCGGTGACCGATATCGTTGGCCTGTGGAAGTACCTGGCCAAGCACGGCAATCAGCTGGGTGGCCTTTCCGCGCCACGTTTTCTGCGCATGGTCGGGAAGGACACCTTCGTGCCGACCGATGACATGAGCGCTGCGCTGATCGCCCAGGGCGTCATCGACAAGGCCCCGACCAGTCAGCGCGACCGGGCATTGGTACAGGATGTGTTCAACCAGTGGCACGCCGAAAGCGGCAGGCCGCTGTGCCAGCTTTCAGTGATGCTGGCGCATACGGTCAACCACTGATCCCGCCACCCGCCGCTCATACTGAAACCGCCAGCGCACATACAACAGTGCGCTGGCGAACAACCCCAGGCTCACTCCCACCTCGACCCCGCCAGACACCGCCCGCCCCGGATCGAACGCTGCCAGCACGCCCTTGATGAAGTAGATATTCACCACGAAGCACGTCCAGGCATGCGCCCGCGCGCTGCCGAGCAGCATGCCGGGCAGCAGCAGGACCAGTGGCACCAGTTCGATGGCCAGGATCACCTCGGGCCGTGCGCCATGCAGGTTGGCGAACCACAGGGTGTTGACCGTCAACAGCGCAATCAGGCCCAGAAAGCAGGCCAAGCTCAAAGCCCGAGCCAAGCGCAGGCGCGGCGCGAGCCAGTCCAGGGCCGGCAGCACCTTGGGCGTTCTAGCCACGGCTGCCTTCCAGGGCCTTGGCGGTATTGGCCAGACGCTGGCCAAGGGCACGGCACAAGGCGATCTCGTCGGCATCCAGGTCACGCTTGCCGTCGGCGCCGGCGTGATGGCTGGCGCCATAGGGTGTGCCCCCACCACGGGTATCGAGCAGCGCGGACTCGCTGTAGGGCAGACCCAGCACAAGCATGCCGTGGTGCATCAAGGGCAGCAGCATCGACAGCAGGGTCGATTCCTGCCCGCCATGCAGGCTGGCGGTAGAGGTGAACGCCGCCGCCGGTTTGCCGACCAGTTCACCGCCCAGCCACAGGCTACTGGTGCTGTCGACAAAATACTTGAGCGGTGCAGCCATGTTGCCGAATCGGGTAGGGCTGCCCAGCGCCAGTCCCGAACAATGACGCAGGTCGTCAAGGGTGGCGTACAGCGCGCCGCTGGCCGGGATGTCCGGAGCCACGGCCTCGCACTCGGTGGAGATCGCCGGCACCGTGCGCAGGCGCGCTTCCAGGCCAGCCATCTCGACGCCCCGGGCGATGTGCCGGGCCATCTCGCTGGTCGAGCCATGGCGGCTGTAATACAACACCAGGATGTAGGGAGCGCTCACGGCAGGATCTCCAGCACTTTCTCCGGCGGCCGGCCGATCACTGCCCGGTCGCCTGCGACCAGAATCGGCCGCTCGATGAGTTTGGGATGCTTGACCATGGCGTCGATCAATTGCGCATCGCTCAGGGCAGGGTTGGCCAGGTCCAGGGCCTTGTACTCGTCTTCGCCAGTGCGCAGCAGCTGGCGTGCGGCGATGCCCAGTTTGCCGAGCAGGGTCTTCAGGGTATCGGTGTCGAGCGGTGTTTCGAGGTAACGCACCACGGTGGGTGCCAGGCCGCGGCCTTCGAGCAGTTCCAGCGCGCCGCGGGATTTCGAGCAGCGCGGGTTATGATAGAGGGTCAGATCAGTCATGACGGGTCGCATCCAGCTGGGTGTGGCGGCTATTCTAACCGCAGCGACTGCGTATTTTGCTTGAAACTTCGAGAAGGATTGACCCATGGCAAGGCGTTTGGCAGCAGCATTGGCCATCACCGCGGGCCTGTTGCTCGGCGGGTGTGGTGCGGACTACGGCGTGGACCAGCACGGCAACACGGTAAAGGCCGAGCAGATCGAAGGGCGCTGGGTGGTGCTCAACTACTGGGCGGAATGGTGCGGCCCGTGCCGAACTGAAATCCCCGAGCTGAACGCCGCTGCCAGCCAGTGGCAGGCCCAGGGCATCAAGGTGGTGGGCGTGAACTTCGATGGCCTGCAAGGCCAGGAGCTCAAGCAGGCCAGCGAAGCCCTCGGCATCGGCTTCACCGTGCTTGCCCAGGACCCGGCCGAGCGCTACGACCTGCCCCGCAGTGAAGCGCTGCCGGTGACCTATATCATCGATGACAAGGGCAAGGTGCGCGAGCAGCTGATGGGCGAGCAGACCCTGGAAGGACTGCAAGCCAGGATCAAGGCGCTCAAAGGCGCCTAGCGGCTACTTCAGCCTTCTTCAGCCCACAACCGCAGTGGCTGGCCTTCGGCTGGCCAGAAGCGGACCTGCTCCTGCGGGGTGATATCCCAGCGCTGCACTGTCTCCAACGCCTGCAAGAAGCGTTGCTCCTGCTCCATCAGGGCAGGGGCGCACAGCTTGCGGGTCTTGCCGACCTTGCCGAAGTGCAACTGCTCGCCGTCCAGGGTATACGGCGCGAACCAGTGGTTACAGCCAGCGTTGCCGTAGGCCCGGCCATCGGCAGCGAGGGTCAGGGTCAGGTGGCTGTAGTCGATCAGTGGGCGTTCGCCAATCCACTCGAGCACGTAGCTGCGTTCCTGCTGCAACTGCAGCGGTTCGGCGGCGCAGCCCACCAGACTGCCGACCGCCAGGGCGCCAAGCAGCAGTTTTTTCACTGGGCGCTCTCCTGGCAACGTGGGCACAGGTGCCTGTCGCCGCGGCTGGTCCAGCCAAGCGCCGCGATCCGTGCGCTGGCAGCGGGTTGGCGGGCCTTGTTGCCAAGCTTGCTGTCCACGGCGAACTCGAAGTCCAGCACCGCGTCGCAGCCGTCGCACTTGACCTGCCAGTTGAGGATTTCCAGTTCGCCGAAGACCGGCCCGCTGGCCACGGCGACCCACTGGCCGCTCGGGTTGATCAGGTGGCGCACGCTCTCGACGGTCAGGCGCATGGACAAGTCCTTGCTGCCCTTGAGCGTGACCAGCAGGACGTCGCTCTTCTGGATCGAGCCACCGTTGCCGGTGACCTGGTAACGGCCTGGCACCAGGGCACGGCATTCGATCAGGGTATGTTGCGGATTGAATAGGGTGTAGCGGAAATCGTGCTCGACCATGGGTCCTCCAAATCTGGCGCGTATCCTAGCATCAACCCTCGACCAGATTCTGCGGATTGCCCGCCGCCCAGCGGCTTATGTTGTCCAGAGTGGTCTGGGCGATGGCGGCCAGGGCCTCGTTGGTAAGAAACGCCTGATGGGCAGTGACGATGACGTTGGGGAAAGTCAGCAGCCGGGCCAGCACATCGTCCTGCAGCGGCAGGTCGGAGCGGTCCTCGAAAAACAGCTGCGCCTCTTCTTCGTACACGTCCAGCCCCAGGTACCCGAGTTGCCCACTCTTGAGCGCCTCGATCAGCGCCGGCGTATCGACCAGCGCGCCACGCCCGGTGTTGATCAGCATCGCCCCCGGTTGCAGCTGGGCCAGGCTGTTGGCATTGATCAGGTGCCGGGTGCTGTCGGTCAGCGGGCAGTGCAGGCTGATGATGCGCGACTGGCGCAGCAGCTCGGGCAGCTCCAGATAGCGTGCGCCCAAGGCCAGCACCTCAGGGTTGGGAAAGGGGTCATGGGCCAGCAGCTGGCACCCGAAGCCCGCCATGATCCGGGCGAAGGCAGCGCCGATCTGCCCGGTGCCGATTATCCCGACAGTCTTGCCGTGCAGGTCGAATCCGGTCAGCCCATGCAGGGTGAAATCGCCCTCGCGGGTGCGGTTGTAGGCCCGGTGCAAACGCCGGTTCAGCGCGAGGATCAATGCCACGGCATGCTCGGCCACGGCGTGCGGGGAGTAGGCCGGTACCCGTACCACCGCCAGGCCCAAGTGCTTCGCGGCATTCAGGTCGACGTGGTTGTAGCCGGCGGAGCGCAGGGCGACCAGGCGAGTGCCGCCTGCGGCGAGCTGTGTGAGCACCTCGGCGTTCAGGTTGTCATTGATGAACGCGCAGACCACCTCGAAGCCTGTGGCAAGGGCGGCGGTATCCCCGGTCAGCCGGGCCGGCTGGAAATGCAGCTCGAGGCCGGGCATCGCCGGGGCCGTGGTGAAGCTTTCCTGGTCATAGTGCTGGCTGCTGAACAACAGTGCGCGCATTGGAGGCTCCTGTAACGAGGTGGAAAAACAGATTCAGGCGCTCAGCCGCGCCTCGGCGGCCAGCCGCAGGATGGCCCTGTCAAGTTCATCGAGCGCCTGCAGCGCTTGCGGATGGTCCTGCTTGAGCAGCGTCTCGCTACGCTGGCACGCCGCGCGCAACTGCGGCACGCCGCAGTAACGTGTGGCACCGTTCAGGCGGTGGACGCGCTCGATCATCGCCGTGCGGTCGGCCGCTTCGCGAGCGCTGCGGATGGCCTCGCGTTCAGCGTCGAGCGAGGCCAGCAACATGGCCAGCATGTCGGCGGCCAGGTCCGGCTTGCCGGCGGCCAGGCGCAGGCCTTCATCGCGGTCCAGGACCCTCGGCTCGCTACTCTCTGCCAGGCGTTCGGCAGGCCGCTCCTGCTGCGGCGCCCGAAGGCTCAGGCCGGTCCACTTCATCACCACCTGGGCCAGCTGGCGTTCGCTGATCGGCTTGGTCAGGTAGTCATCCATGCCACTGTGCAGCAGGGCGCGTTTTTCATTGGCCATGGCGTGCGCAGTGAGGGCGACGATGGGAAGGGGGTTGCCGGGCTGGCTGCTTTCCCACTGGCGGATCTGCTCGGTGCAGGTCCGCCCGTCCATGCCCGGCATCTGCACGTCCATCAACACCAGGTCGAAGGGCTCGTCCTGCACGGCTTGTACCGCTGCATAGCCACTGTCGACGGCATGTACCTCGGCGCCGAGGCCTTGCAGGAGGGTCTGCACCAGCATCAGGTTGGCCGCGTTGTCGTCGACGCAGAGAATCCTGGGCGCAGGCTGATTGCTGAGGGCATGCGGCTCCGTGCCGGTATTGCGCGGATGCACCAGCTCTTGCAACAGGCGCCGCAGCTTGCGCGTGCAAGCCGGTCTGGACAGCAGCTGTCCGTGGCCATTGGCAAGATAGGGGTGGTACATCGCCTGTTCACTGGTAGGGCAAAGCACCACCGCCTGACAACCCGTTTGTTCCAGTTGCCGGTTGTACTGCCCGAGCCGTTCGGGCGACAGGCTGCCCACATTGGCGCCGAGCACCGCGAAATCGAAGGGCTGCCCAGCCTGGCTGGCGGCCTGCACGCCCTGCAGCAGTTGGTCAAAGGAGCCGAACAGGCTGACGCCCAGGCCGCAATCCTCCAGTTGATGCTCCAGTGCCTGACGCGCCAGCTCATGGCTGTCGACGATGGCGGCGCGGCGCCCCAGAAGTGCCTGCAATGGCCGCTCCTCGGCATCATCGTGGGCTTTGGGCAGGGTAAGGCTGATCCAGAACATCGAGCCTTCGCCCGGCGTGCTGTCGACACCGATCTCGCCACCCATCTGCTCGATCAGGCGTTTTGAAATCACCAGCCCCAGCCCGGTACCGCCCGGCTGGCGCGACAACGAATTGTCGGCCTGGCTGAACGCCTGGAACAAGGTGCGCACGTCCTCGGGCGACAGGCCAATACCGGTGTCCTGCACACTGATGCGCAGTTGCACGCTGTCCCCGTGCTCGTCTTCGAGCATGGCGCGGGCGACGATGGTGCCCTCGCGGGTGAACTTGATTGCATTGCTCACCAGGTTGGTGAGGATCTGCTTGAGCCGCAGGGGGTCGCCGACCAACGACAGCGGGGTATCGCGGTAGACCAGGCTGACCAGTTCCAGATGCTTGGCGTGGGCGGCCGGAGCAAGGATCGTCAGGGTGTCCTGGATCAGGTCGCGCAGGTTGAAGGGGATACTGTCGAGCACCAGCTTGCCGGCCTCGATCTTGGAGAAGTCGAGGATCTCGTTGATGATCCCCAGCAGGTTGTCGGCGGATTTCTCGATGGTGCCCAGGTAGTCAAGCTGGCGCGGGGTCAGCTCGCTTTTCTGCAGCAGGTGGGTAAAGCCCAGAATGCCGTTGAGCGGCGTGCGGATCTCGTGGCTCATGTTGGCCAGGAACTCCGACTTGATGCGGCTGGCTTCCAGGGCTTCCTTGCGCGCCATGTCCAGCTCGATGTTCTGGATCTCGATGGTCTCGAGGTTCTGGCGGACATCCTCGGTAGCCTGGTCGATGCTGTGCTGCAGCTCTTCGTGGGCGTTGTGCAGGGTCTCGGCCATGCGGTTGATGCCGGCAGCCAGTTCGTCCAGCTCATGGCTGCCCATGGCCGGCAGGCGTTCTTCGAGGTTCCCGTCCTTGAGCTGGTTGACTGCATGCTTGATCTGCCCGATCGGGCGGTTGATCGCGCGGCTCATGCGCAGGGCGAGCAGGGCGGTGAGCGACAGGCAGGCAAAGATCAGCAGGACGCTGGTGAACAGGTTGCGGTAGCCGCGCAGCAGCGTACCGTCATGGGACAGCTCGATCTCCAGCCAGCCCAGCAGGCGTTCGGCTTCGGCCGGCACGGCGTCATTGGCCAGGTCACGGTGGTGGCCGAACACTGGCAGGAGGTAGCGGGTGGCATCGTTGCCCGTGCGCTGGAGCAATTGCGTGCCATTGCCGCCGCTGGGTGGCGGGTTGAGCATGCTGGGACCGGCATGGGCGAGGCTGGTGCGGTCTGGCGCCAGGAAAGCCACCGAGCGTACGTCGGTCTGCTCCAGCGCCTGGGTGGCGATGCGCTCAAGCTGCGCACCTGTGCCGCGGGCCATGGCAGGAGCGGCCAGGGGTGCCAGTTGCTCGGCGATCATCCTGCCGCGTTGCAGCAGCTGGGTCTGCAGCTCGTTCTGCTGCAACCAGGTGAAATAGCTGCCCAGTACCGTTGCCATCAGGCCGGCGGGCAGCAAGGCCAGCAGCAGTACCCGGCTTCTGATTCCCACTCGATCGAGCACACGTGTCTCCTGTCATGTACCGAGGCCGCGTCTTCTCGTCTGACGTGCGCGGCCCACCGGGGAAATTACTCCGGGCGTGCTCTCATTGCCAGGCAAAATGCGGCGTCCGTCGAAGACCTGTTGCCTGACCCCCGGGATTGCTCAATACTTGCGCGATTGAGAATTGCTAGCAGCCGCCAATGAATCCCGAAGCCATTCAACCCTCAAACATCCTTGCCATCGAGGACGATCCGGTGCTGGGCGCCTACCTGCACGAGGAGCTGCAACGTGGCGGCTTTCAGGTGACCTGGTGCCGCAATGGCCTTGAAGGTCTTGAAGTGGCAGGCCGCAACACCTTCGACGTGGTGTTGCTGGATATACTGCTGCCTGGGCTCAACGGCCTCGATGCCCTGGCCCAGTTACGCACGCGCAGCACCACCCCGGTGATCCTGATGTCCGCGCTGGGGGCCGAGGCCGACCGCATCAGCGGTTTTCAACGCGGTGCCGACGACTATCTCCCCAAGCCGTTCAGCATGGCCGAACTGCAGGTGCGCATCGAGGCCATCCTGCGCCGGGTGGCGCTCGAGCGTCGCCGTCCCACCCCCAGTGAACCGCTGCCGGGCCAGCTGCGCTTCGACGAGCAGGCCGCCGACGTCTGCCTGGGCGAGCAGTGGGCCGGGCTGACACCCAGCGAGTACCGCTTGCTCGAAACCCTGCGGCGCAGCGAGGACGAAGTGCTGAGCAAGCCCTTCCTCTACCAGCAGGTCCTGCAACGAGGCTACGCCCGGCATGACCGCAGCCTTGACATGCACGTGAGCCAGATCCGCCGCAAACTCAAGGCCATCGGCTATCTCGAGCAGCAGATCCGCACTGTATGGGGCAAGGGGTACATGCTCAGCGCCAGCGAGGTCGAATAGCGTGCCCGACCGCCATTCCCTGTTCTGGAAGCTGTCCATCCTGCTGGTAGGCTTCTGCCTGCTGATGATCGGCCTCAGCTACACCTGGGGCCGTCACATGGACACCCGGAACGCCTTCCTTTCCGAGTCGGCGAGAGCCCAGCTGCGTGTTTATGCCCATGATGCCGAACAGGCTTGGCGCAACGGCGGCAAAGCCGGGGTCGATCGCTGGATCGACGGCATGCGCATGCGTGAGCAGGGCTGGATCGGTGTGCTGGATGCCGATCTGCGGCCGCTGGGCAGCGCCGAGCTCGAGTCCGCGACCGTGCAGCGCCTGACGCGCCTGCGCCATGTGGATTGGCCAATGAGCCGCCGTTCGGTGGTCCAGCCCTGGCTGCGTCTGCCGTTTCCGGGGGCGCCGGAACAGGGGATGCTGGTCATGG
The DNA here is from genome assembly GCF_056312565.1 of Pseudomonas sp. JE3303. NCBI lineage: Bacteria > Pseudomonadati > Pseudomonadota > Gammaproteobacteria > Pseudomonadales > Pseudomonadaceae > Pseudomonas > Pseudomonas sp. JE3303. Next base: position 43,591 of record NZ_JBWGIF010000017.1, on the reverse strand, counting down.
AGTTGCCCCAACGGCTCAATCCCGGCCAGTTCCGGCTGGTGTGGCGGATCGTTACCAACGGCATCATGCCCGGCCTGTTCACGCTGCTGTTATGCGTGGGTCTCTACCGCATGCTGATCGTGCCACTCAACCAGCTGCGGGAGCAGGCCGGTGCCTGGCGCGCCGACCAGCTGTCCGCACGGCTCGCACCCAGCATTACACGCCGCAGTGACGAGCTTGGCGAGCTGGCACGCGCCTTCGACCAGATGGCCGAGCGCCTGCAAGGTACGGTGGCGCTGCAGCAGCAGATGCTACGCGACCTGTCCCATGAGATGCGCACACCCCTGAGTCGCCTGCGCGTCGCCAGCGAGAGCGAAACCGATATCGCCCGCCTGCGCGAACGCCTCGACCGCGAAGTCGATGGCATGCAGCGCCTGGTCGAGGATGCCCTGCAACTGGCCTGGCAGGATGCCGAGCGCACGCCGATAAACCTTGAACCGGTGCAGTTCCAGGCGCTATGGGACATGCTCGCCGAAGACGCCTGCTACGAAAGCGGGTGGCCGCTTGAGCTACTGCGCTGCGAGGTCTCCAGCGACTGCTGGTTGCAAGCCAATCTGAATGACCTGGCGCAGGCACTGGAAAACATGCTGCGCAACGCCATCCGTCACTCCCCTGAGGGCGGCGTGATCCGCATGAGCGGTCGGCGCGAAGGTGGCCATTGGTTGCTGTGGCTGGAGGACCAAGGCGGGGGCGTCAGGGATGATGACCTCGAACGTATCTTCGCCCCGTTCTCGCGCCTGGACGGGTCACGCCCTGGCGATGGTGGATTTGGCCTCGGCCTGAGCATCGCACGGAGCGCGATCCGCCGGCAGGGCGGGATGCTCTGGGCCGAAAACGGCAGTACCGGCTTGCGCCTGTGCATACGTCTGCAAGCCCACACGTCCGGGATTTCATCTACCGCGAACGTTGCGGAAAGCCCGGCGCCAATGGCTTATAGCTTGTAGCTATAACCCCTGCACATTGCGTGATATGGCGAGGGAAGCTTTGCCGGTATGATAGTCGCCCCTGCCGCCCGGATTGCGAAACACGCCATGATTCTGCAGTACCCAACCATCGCCGATTGCGTCGGCAACACGCCTCTGGTTCGCCTGCAGCGTCTCGCCGGCCAGAGCAGCAACACGCTCCTGCTCAAGCTCGAGGGCAACAATCCGGCGGGCTCGGTCAAGGACCGTCCTGCCCTGTCGATGATCACGCGCGCCGAACTGCGTGGCCAGATCAAGCCAGGCGACACGTTGATCGAGGCCACCTCGGGCAACACCGGCATCGCGCTGGCAATGGCTGCGGCGATCAAGGGCTACAAGATGATCCTGATCATGCCCGACAATTCCACCGCCGAGCGCAAGGCTGCGATGACCGCCTATGGCGCCGAACTCATCCTGGTCACTCGCGAAGAGGGCATGGAAGGCGCTCGCGACCTCGCTGGCAAGCTGCAGGCCGAAGGCCGTGGTCTGGTTCTCGACCAGTTCGGCAATGCCGACAATCCCGAGGCCCATTACGGCAGCACCGGTCCCGAGATCTGGCGCCAGACCGAGGGCAGCATCACCCATTTCGTCAGCTCCATGGGTACCACCGGCACCATCATGGGTTGCTCGCGCTACCTCAAGGAACAGAACCCCGCCATCCAGATCGTTGGCTTGCAGCCCATGGAAGGCTCGGCGATCCCCGGTATCCGCCGCTGGCCTCACGAATACCTGCCCAAGATCTTCGATGCCGAGCGAGTCGACCGCGTGATCGACATGTCGCAGGAAGAGGCAGAGGACGTCACCCGCCGTCTTGCCCGTGAAGAGGGCATTTTCTGTGGTGTGTCCTCCGGTGGTGCGGTCGCGGCCATGCTGCGCCTGTCCCAGGAAGTGGAAAACGCCGTGATGGTTGCGATCATCTGCGATCGCGGCGACCGCTACCTGTCCACTGGCCTGTTCGACGCGGCGCCCTGATGTCCAGACAGAAACGCAACGGCGGCCTGCGCTTCCAGCCAGCCGGCGGCGACCGTGCGCCCCAGGTACCCGTGGGCAAGAAACAACACCTGAACATCGAACGGCTATCCGGTGACGGTCGTGGCATTGCTTTTCATGAGGGCCGCACTTGGTTCGTCAGCGGCGCATTGGCGGGCGAGGCGGTCGAAGCTCGTGTGCTCAACGCCCGTGGCAAGGTGGTCGAGGCTCGCCTGGAGCGGGTCCTGCAGGCCAGCGCCAGTCGCCGTCCGGCGCCCTGCAAGCACTTCGACCGCTGTGGCGGTTGCAACCTGCAACACCTGCCCCACGACGAGCAACTGGCGCTCAAGCAGCGCACCCTGGCCGAGCAGCTGCAGCGGGTTGCGGGCATCCAGCCAGAAGAGTGGGCCCCGCCTCTGGCCGGTCCGGAATTCGGCTATCGCCGCCGCGCTCGCGTGGCGGTGCGCTGGGACCCCAAGTCGCGCCAGCTGGATGTGGGCTTTCGCGCCGAGGCCAGTCACGACATCGTAGCGATCGAGGAATGCCCGGTGCTGGTACAGCCCTTGCAGTCGATCATGCGGCATCTGCCGACCCTGCTTCGCAGTCTCGACAAGCCACAGGCCATCGGCCATGTGGAGTTGTTCAGCGGCACTGCCGAAGCGATTTTGGTTCGACATACAGCCCCGCTGGGTGAAGATGATCTGAAGCGGTTACTGGCGTTTTGCCAGGAAGCCAAGGCCCAGCTATGGTTGCAAGGAGAGGGTGCGCCGCACGCTGTCGAAGCCGGACAGGCCTTGGGTTTCGCCCTGGAACCCTGGGGGCTGGAGCTGGCCTGGCGGCCGGGTGATTTCATCCAGGTCAATGCCCCGGTCAACACCGCGATGATCCAGCAGGCCCTGGCCTGGCTGGCGCCGCAGGCCGACGAGCGAGTCCTTGACCTGTTTTGCGGGCTGGGCAACTTCGCCTTGCCTCTGGCGCGCCAGGTGCGCGAGGTGGTGGCAGTGGAAGGTGTTCAGGCAATGGTGGAGCGGGCAGCCGCCAATGCGAGGGACAATGACGTGCATAACGCGCGGTTTTTTCAGGCCGATTTATCGCAGCCGTTGGCAGGCGCGGAGTGGGCCGACGAGGGCTTTTCTGGGGTAATCTTGGACCCACCCCGTGACGGCGCCTACGAGATGGTGCGAAACATCGCCAAGCTTGGGGCGAAACGCCTGGTTTACGTATCGTGCAATCCGGCCACCCTGGCGCGAGACGCGCAGGTGCTGGTCGATGAGGGTTACCGGTTAAAAAGGGCCGGGATTCTCGACATGTTTCCTCAGACGGCGCATGTCGAGGCCATGGCGTTATTCGAAGCGGACTAGCCATGCTGGTCCGTGTGGTGCGGCTCCCAGGGAACAGGGAGCGGCACAGGTGATTGCCAGTGCACCCGCGTGGTGTGCTGTATGGAAAGGTAGATAAAAGATGGTACAGGTGAGAGTGCACCAGCCGGTCAACCACGACGGCAGTATCAATCTCGAGGCATGGCTGGATCATGTGGTAAGCGTTGACCTGGCGCTGGACCGCGAGGCGCTCAAGGCGGCTTGCGAGTTCGCCCAGGACGTCGAGAAAAAAGGCAACCCGGCCAAGCATTCATGGGCCGATGGTACTTCGAGCTTCCAGGCAGGCCTGGAAATTGCCGAAATCCTGGCCGACCTCAAGCTCGACCAGGACTCGCTGGTGGCGGCGGTCATCTACCGCGCCGTGCGCGAGGGCAAGGTGACCCTGGCCGAAGTGGGCCAGCGTTTCGGTCCGGTGGTGTCCAAGCTGATCGACGGCGTATTGCGCATGGCCGCCATCAGCGCCAGCCTGAGCCCGCGGCAGTCGCTGGTGCTCGGCTCGCAGGCGCAGGTCGAGAACCTGCGCAAGATGCTCGTGGCGATGGTCGACGATGTGCGTGTTGCGTTGATCAAGCTGGCCGAACGTACCTGCGCGATCCGGGCCGTCAAGGCCGCCGATGACGAGAAACGCCTGCGGGTTGCCCGCGAGGTGTTCGACATCTATGCCCCGCTGGCCCACCGCCTGGGCATCGGCCACATCAAGTGGGAGCTGGAAGACCTGTCCTTCCGCTACCTGGAGCCTGATCAGTACAAACAGATCGCCAAGCTGCTGCACGAGCGGCGCCTGGACCGCGAGCGCTTCATCAGCGACGTGATGAACCAGCTGCAGAACGAGCTGCTGGCCACCGGCGTCAATGCTGACATCAGCGGCCGGGCAAAGCATATCTACTCGATCTGGCGCAAGATGCAGCGCAAAGGCCTGGAATTCAGCCAGATCTACGACGTGCGCGCCGTGCGGGTGCTGGTGCCGGAAATGCGCGACTGCTACACCGCGCTGGGCATCGTCCACACCCTGTGGCGACATATTCCCAAGGAGTTCGACGACTACATCGCCAACCCCAAGGAGAACGGCTATCGCTCCTTGCACACCGCGGTGATCGGTCCCGAGGGCAAGGTGCTCGAGGTGCAGATCCGTACCCACGCCATGCATGAAGAGGCCGAGTTGGGCGTCTGCGCCCACTGGCGCTACAAGGGCACCGACGTCAAGCAGAGCTCCAACCACTACGAAGAGAAAATCTCCTGGCTGCGCCAGGTGCTGGAGTGGCACGAGGAACTGGGCGACATCGGCGGTCTGGCCGAGCAGCTGCGAGTCGACATCGAGCCCGACCGGGTCTACGTGTTCACCCCCGACGGTCATGCCATCGACTTGCCCAAGGGCTCCACGCCGCTGGACTTTGCCTACCGCGTGCACACCGAGATCGGTCACAACTGCCGTGGCGCCAAGATCAACGGTCGCATCGTGCCGCTCAACTACAGCCTGCAGACCGGCGAGCAGGTCGAGATCATCACCAGCAAGCACGGTCACCCGAGCCGCGACTGGCTGAACAGCAACCTGGGCTACGTCACTACCTCGCGGGCCCGGGCCAAGATCGTACATTGGTTCAAGCTGCAGGCCCGCGACCAGAACGTCGCTGCCGGCAAGACCCTGCTCGAACGCGAGCTGAGCCGCCTGGGCCTGCCGCAGGTCGACTTCGAGCGGCTGTCGGAAAAGGCCAACGTGAAGACGGCCGAAGACATGTTCGCTGCGCTCGGTGCCGGCGATCTGCGCCTTGCTCACCTGGTCAACGCGGCGCAGCAGTTGCTCGAGCCCGACCGCCGCGAGGAAGTCGAACTGGTGTCGCGCAAAGCTACCGGCTACAAGCCTGGCAAGCGCGGTGACATCCAGATTCAGGGCGTCGGCAACCTGTTGACGCAGATGGCTGGCTGCTGCCAACCATTGCCTGGCGAGGCCATCGTTGGCTTCATCACCCAGGGCCGTGGCGTCACCATTCACCGCCAGGACTGCGCCTCGGTGCTGCAACTGGCGGGGCGCGAGCCTGAGCGGATCATCCAGGTCAGCTGGGGTCCGGTGCCGGTGCAGACCTACCCGGTCGATATCATCATCCGCGCCTACGACCGGCCCGGCCTCCTGCGTGACGTCTCCCAGGTGCTGCTCAACGAGAAGATCAACGTGCTGGCGGTCAACACTCGTTCAAACAAGGAAGACAACACCGCGCTGATGTCGCTGACGATCGAGATTCCCGGTCTCGATGCACTGGGACGCCTGCTGGGCAGGATCTCGCAGTTGCCGAACATCATCGAGACGCGGCGTAACCGCACCCCGTGAGCCTGACCATGACCTATACCCTCGACGACCTGCTCCACCTGATGGCCCGGCTGCGCGACCCGCAGCATGGCTGCCCCTGGGATCTCAAGCAGGACTACGCGAGCATCGTCCCGCACACGCTCGAAGAAGCCTACGAGGTGGCTGATACCATCGAGCGGGGCGACTTCGATCACCTGCAAGGCGAGCTGGGCGACCTGTTGTTCCAGGTGGTGTACTACAGCCAGCTGGCCCGCGAAGACCAGCGTTTCGAGTTTGCCGGAGTAGTCGACGGCATTACCCGCAAGCTGATCCGTCGGCATCCCCACGTGTTTCCGACGGGTGATCTCTACGCACCGCTGGATACTCCCAGCCTGAGCGAGGCCGAGGTCAAGCAACGCTGGGAAGAGATCAAGGCGACGGAACGTGCCGAGAGAAGCGTGCCCGAGCAGCTCTCCCTGCTGGACGATGTACCAGCCGCCCTGCCAGCGCTGTCACGTTCAGCCAAGTTGCAGAAGCGCGCGGCCCAGGTCGGTTTCGACTGGCCTGACGCCCTGCCGGTGCTCGATAAAGTCCGCGAAGAATTGGACGAGGTGTTGCAGGCCATGGCTGATGGCGATCCGCAAGCGCTCGAAGATGAAGTCGGCGACTTGCTGTTCGCTGCCGTCAACCTGGCCCGTCACCTCAAGCTGGATCCCGAAAATGCCCTGCGCGGCGCCAATCGCAAGTTCGAACGGCGTTTTCGCTTTATCGAACAGGCCTTGCGTGACAGCGCGCGTCCCATCGAAGATTGTACCCTTGAAGACCTGGATACCCTTTGGGGTGAAGCCAAGCGTCAGGAAAAGAACCTGCCCAGCTGCGGCTGAGCTGATGCATAAGTGAGTGAGTAATCCATGAGCCTTTCCCTTCGCGACCAATTGCTCAAGGCCGGTCTGGTCAATCAGAAACAGGTCAAGCAGGTCAACAAAACCGAGAAGAAACAAAAGCGGCTGGAGCAAAAAGGCCAGGCCGAGGTCGATGACAGCCAGCAGCGGCAGGCCAAGGAGGCCATGGCCGAGAAGGCCAGGCGCGACCAGGAGCTGAATCGCCAGCAGCAGGAAAAGGCCGAGCAGAAGGCCCGCGCAGCACAGGTCAAGCAGCTGATCGAGGTGTCGCGCCTGCCCAAGATGACGACCGAGGACTACTACAACTTCGTCGACGACAAGAAGGTCAAGCGCATCGCGGTCAACGCCCTGATGCGCAGCAAGCTTTCCAGTGGCTCGCTGGCGATCGTTGCCCATGGCGGCGGCTACGAAGTGATCCCGCGGGAAGCGGCGGTGAAGATCCAGGAGCGGGCGCCCGAGCGGATCCTGCTGCTCAACACCCGGGTCGAAGAGCCGGATGCCGATGATCCCTACGCGGCCTACGTCATCCCGGACGACCTCATGTGGTAAGGCACTTTTGAGTTGCAACCCGCAAGAGACAAGTAAAAGCGGATCGGAGGAGTGCCTGCGATCCGCTTTTTTCTTGCAGCCGGCGTCTGAGCCGGCTCAGTCGGCGGGCCGATTTTCCAGCGTTTCCAGCTCGCTGCGGTATTGCTCGGCTTCGTGCTCATTGTGGAACATGCCAACCAGCTGACCCTGCTGATGGACATCCCAGATCCGCACGCCAGCGGCCAGGCCTTCGTGGGACAGTTTCGATTCGTCGCGTTCGGTTACTTGGACAGTCATCGGTAAACTCCACAGTTTCAGTTGGCTGCGGCAGTGTGTCGCAGGCCTTCTTTATAGAGTTTGTTAGCTGCCTAAGTAAATAAACACAGAATGAAACATATTTCATGAAAGCTGAAGGCCTAAAAAAACCCCGCACCAGGCGGGGTTTCGGGTGCAGCTGATGAACTTGGTTCAGTTACCCTTCACCGACTTGCCATCGACCGTGCCTTCCTGCAGCACGATCACGTACTCCTTGCCGTCAGTCTCGACCTGACGCAGTTGCACCAGCAGGTAATCCCAGTCCTTGGCAAACCACAGCTCGGTGATGCGCTTGCTCTGGCTCGGGTCGCGGACGCGCTCGACCTTGACCGCATCGACCTGGCCGGTCTTGGTGGCAACCTTTTCGGTGCCCAGCACGCGGAAGTCGTAGGTGTCGATCTCGTCGCCGTCGACCACCTGGTAGGTCATGCTTTTCTTGCCGGCCGCCACATCGTGCTGCAGTGCCAACTGATAGGACGACTTGTCGAGCACGCCACGGTTCAGCGGAAGGTTTACCGCGTCGCCACGGTCGCTGCCAGTGACCTTCTTGCTGCTCCAGTCGAAGTCCAGGTCGACCTTCTTGGCCTTGCCGAGGCCGCCACGCTGGAAATGATAGCTCTGCGGCAGCAGGGTCTCGTTCTCCATGCGCAGCGTGCTCTGTTCAGTCAGGCTGGCGATCATCATCGAAGCCTTGAAGTTCAGGCTCCATGTACCATTGGCGTTTTTTTCCAGGCTGCGCTCGGCAGTACCGCTCATGGGCAGTTGCTTCCAGTCGGCGGTGTAGCTGGCCGAGAAAGGCTTCAGATCAGCTGCCTGGAGGGGCAGGGCAAGCACGGCGAGAGCCAAGAGCAGTGCACGACGCATAATATCTCCTAGGGTCGAATCAAGTGGCCGCTGGCCGCCAGCGGCTGGCCATCCAGTAATGCACCGTGCTCGCCAAGACGCAAGCGTCCTTCGGCGAACCAGCGCACGGCCAGCGGGTAGATCTGGTGTTCCTGGCAATGAACCCGCTGGGCCAGGCTCTGCGGGGTATCATCCAGCGCTACCGGCACCACAGCCTGTGCGACCAGGGGGCCGCCATCGAGTTCCTCCGTGACGAAGTGCACGCTGCAGCCGTGCTCGGCGTCACCGGCTTCGAGTGCCCGGAGGTGGGTATGCAGGCCCTTGTAGAGGGGCAGCAACGAAGGATGGATGTTCAGCAGGCGCCCCTGATAATGGCGGACAAAGCCCGCGCTCAGGATACGCATGAAGCCGGCCAGCACCACCAGGTCCGCCCCGAAGCCGTCGATGACTTGCATCAACGCCGCATCGAAGGCCTCGCGGCCTTCGTAACCACTGTGATCGAGCACGGCGGTTTCAATGCCGGCTGCCTCCGCACGCTGCAGACCGTAAGCGTCGGCACGGTTGGACACCACCGCACGGATGCGTACCGGACTGTCCGCGCCACGGCTGCTGTCGATCAGCGCTTGCAGGTTGCTGCCAGAGCCCGACAGCAAGACCACCACATCACAGGAGTTGCTTGGCATCAGTGCGCCTTGACGTTCTTCAGCTCGACCTGGGCTGCGCCTTCGGCGGCAACGCCGATCTGGCCGATGACCCAAGGCTGCTCGCCTGCTTCGCGCAGGACGTTCAGGGCGGTTTCGACCTGGTCCTGGGCCACGCAGATGACCATGCCGACGCCGCAGTTCAGTACGCGGTGCATCTCATGCTCGTCAACGTTGCCTTGCTGCTGAAGCCAGTCGAACACCACCGGACGGTTCCAGCTGGCGACATCGACCACGGCCTGGGCGCCTTTTGGCAGCACGCGCGGGATGTTGTCGAGCAGGCCGCCACCGGTGATATGGGCCATGGCCTTGACCGCGCCGGTCTGCTTGATCAGTTGCAGCAGAGGCTTCACGTAGATACGGGTCGGCGCCATCAGCAGCTCGGTCAGCGGGGTACCGTCGAGCTCGATGGTCTCGATGTCGGCGCCGGAAACCTCGATGATCTTGCGGATCAGCGAGTAGCCGTTGGAGTGCGGGCCGGAGGAGGGCAGGGCGATCAAGGCGTCGCCGGTGGCAACCTTGGAGCCGTCGATGATCTCGGCCTTTTCCACGACGCCGACGCAGAAGCCGGCCAGGTCGTAGTCTTCACCTTCGTACATGCCAGGCATTTCGGCGGTCTCGCCACCTACCAGCGAGCAGCCGGCCAGTTCGCAACCGGCACCGATGCCGGTGACCACGGTAGCGGCGACTTCGACGTTGAGCTTGCCGGTGGCGTAGTAGTCAAGGAAGAACAGCGGCTCGGCGCCGCAGACCACCAGGTCGTTGACGCACATGGCGACCAGGTCCTGGCCGATGCTGTCATGCTTGTTCAGGTTCAGTGCCAGGCGCAGCTTGGTGCCGACGCCGTCGGTGCCCGAGACCAGCACCGGCTGCTTGTAGCCGGCCGGGATCTCGCAGAGGGCGCCGAAGCCGCCCAGGCCGCCCATGACTTCCGGGCGCGCCGTGCGCTTGGCGACGCCTTTGATGCGTTCGACCAATGCTTCACCGGCGTCGATGTCTACACCGGCGTCCTTGTAGCTCAGGGAGGGTTGCTTGCTCATGATCCAGGCCTTTAGGAGGGAGGGATTCGTGGAATCGACCGCAACGGTCAAGGCCGGGTACCAGGGTGCCGCTGCCTGAACGTCGCTGGTCTGCGAAGGCGCGCGATTTTATCAGGGTTGCCGTGCAGCGGCCATCCTTGAGCCGACGGGATGGGCGCTGATTTCGCTAAAAAGAGCTTGAGAACAATGGTTGAGAGCGCATGACGGGTTGCCTTGCCACAGGCTATATAAGGTATGCAAAGGTAGTGGGATGTTACCTTGTGCGCCTGCAGGCCATCCCGTCGTGAGCGTTACTCTTCACTTTGCGGTCATGGCAGCTGGTTTGGCGCCCGGCGCCCCTTGTTATCAGGACAGGAATCCCTCATGCGTTTTTTCAATTACCTGGCGGTTGGTTGTCTGGCCTTGGTCGGTTTCGCGGCGCAGGCCGAAACGGTCTCCGGTCTCTATCAGGTGCGCGAGCCCGTGGCCGGTGAGGGCGCCGAGGCACGCACTCAGGCGACTGGCAAGGCCCTCGAAACCCTGGTGCTGCGTCTGACCGGCGACGCCAAGGCGGCGCAGAGCCCCGCTCTGGCAGCCCTGCGCAAGGACCCTCAGCAGATCATCAGCCGGTTCGGCTTTGAAGCGGGCCCTCCCGAAACCGTCCTGGTCGACTTCGATCCCGGCACCACCGAACGCACTTTGCGCAAGGCCGGTCTGGCACTGTGGGGCAGCAATCGACCTTCGATCCTCGGCTGGTGGCTCAATGATAGCGTCGAGGGCAGCAGCCTGGTCGGCGATGGCCAGAACGCCGCGGGCCCGCTGCGCCGGGCCGCTCAGCATCGTGGCCTGCCGTTGCGCCTGCCGCTGGGCGACCTGCAGGAACAACTGGTGGCCAATGGCGAGCAGCTCGAGAGCAAGGACCCGGCACCGTTGCGGGAAGCGTCCGGGCGCTATGGCGCCGACGCCCTGCTGGCCGTGCATGCCCATGAGGCAGATGGCAAGTGGCAAGGCAAGTGGCAGCTGTGGCTGGGTGACCAGCGCGAGCAGGGCACCGCCGAAGGCGCCGATCAGGCAGCCCTGGCCGATGCCGTGATGCTGGCCGTCAGTACGCGCCTGGCGCCGCGCTTCGTTGCCCGCCCTGGCGCCAGCAGCGAACTGCAGCTGCAGGTCCAGGGCATGAACCTGGCGCGCTACGCCGAGCTCGGCCGAGTGCTCGAACCCTACGGCGCCCGCCTGCGCGAAGCTGATGGCGGAACATTGGTCTACAAGGTCACCGGCAATGCCGACCAACTGCGCGCGCAGCTGGGCCTGGCCAAGCTGCAGGAACTGCCTGCCGAGCAGGCCCCGGCCGCACCCGCCGTGCCGGCGCCTGCGCCGGGCGCCGCCGACGAACCGGCCCAGGCTGCGACGCCGAAGCCGTTCGATGGCTTGCGGTTTCGCTGGTAAGGGGCGCTGACAGTGACCGATATTCGCCGTTGGGCGTGGTTGGGCATTGCCCTGCTGATAGCCGTGCTCCTGTACCTGCTGCATGGCATTCTGTCGCCGTTTCTGATCGGCATTCTTCTGGCCTACCTCGCCGACCCGCTGGTCGATCGTCTGGAGCGCATGGGGCTGTCGCGCACCTGGGGCGTGGTGGTGGTATTCACACTCTTCACCCTGATATTCCTGGCCTTGCTGCTGGTGCTGATCCCGATGCTGGCCAAGCAGTTGCTGCGCCTGTACGAGCTGGCGCCACAGATGCTCGACTGGCTCCAGCATTCAGCCTTGCCATGGGTGCAGTCTCGCCTTGGCCTGGCCGACGGCTTCTGGAAATTCGACAAGATCAAGGCCGCCATCGGTGCGCACATGGGCCAGACCACCGACATCGTCGGCATCATCCTGTCCCAGGCGACCGCCTCGAGCCTGGCGCTGATCGGCTGGCTGGCCAACCTTGTGCTGATCCCGGTAGTCGGCTTCTACCTGCTGCGCGACTGGGACCTGATGATGGCCAAGCTGCGTGGCCTGCTGCCGCGCCAGCGCGAGGATCAGGTAGTGGGATTGGCAGGCGAATGCCATGAGGTCCTGGGTGCCTTCGTACGTGGGCAACTGATGGTGATGCTTGCCCTTGGTCTGATCTACTCGGCGGGCCTGATGCTCGTGGGCCTCGAGCTGGGCCTGCTGATCGGCCTGCTGGCCGGCCTTGCCGCCATCGTGCCCTACATGGGCTTTATCATCGGCATTGGCGCGGCCATCATTGCCGGGCTGTTCCAGTTTGGCGGCGATCCGTATCCCCTGCTCGCCATCGTGGCCGTGTTCATGGTCGGGCAGGCACTCGAAGGCATGGTGCTCACGCCGCTGCTGGTGGGCGACCGCATCGGCCTGCATCCGGTGGCGGTAATCTTCGCCATCCTGGCGGGTGGAGAACTGTTCGGCTTCACGGGCGTCCTGCTGGCGCTGCCGGTGGCCGCGGTGATCATGGTGCTGCTGCGTCACGTCCATGACCTCTATAAAGAGTCGGACATGTATGGCGGCGACGTCGACCCGCACCTGTAGCTTTGCCAGTCGTCGTCACAGGCGCGCAAGCCCTTGATTTCGCTTGCGCTCTTGTGCGTGCCGATTGTGCGACCGGCACGGCAGGTATAGACTTTGCACACTCTTCACCGAAGGCCCCCTGTGGATCATCCCGACCGCCCAGCCAGCATGAAACCCATCCAGTTGCCACTGGGTGTGCGTCTGCGCGATGACGCCACCTTCATCAACTACTATCCGGGCGCCAATGCCGCGGCATTGGGCTACGTAGAGCGGCTTTGCGAAGCCGACGCCGGCTGGACCGAGAGCCTCATCTACCTGTGGGGCAAGCAGGGGGTCGGCCGTTCGCACCTGCTCCAGGCAGCCTGCCAGCGCTTCCAGCAGATGGGCGAGCCGGCGGTGTACCTGCCGCTGGCCCAACTGCTCGATCGTGGCATCGAGCTGCTCGACCATCTCGAACAGTACGAACTGGTCTGCCTTGATGACCTGCATTCGATTGCTGGCAAGCCGGATTGGGAGGAGGCCATGTTCCACCTGTTCAACCGCCTGCGCGACAGCGGCCGCCGCTTGCTGATCGCTGCCGCGAGCTCTCCCCGCGAGCTGCCGATCAAGCTGCCGGACCTCAAGTCGCGCCTCACCCTCGCGTTGATTTTCCAGATGCGTGGCCTGTCGGACGAAGACAAGCTGCGCGCCTTGCAGCTGCGCGCCTCGCGCCGTGGGCTGCATCTTACCGATGAGGTAGGACATTTCATCCTTACCCGTGGGACGCGTAGCATGAGCGCGCTGTTCGACCTGTTGGAGCGCCTCGACCAGGCGTCTTTACAGGCCCAGCGCAAGCTCACAATTCCCTTCCTCAAAGAGACTCTGGGCTGGTAAAAAGCCTGAAAAGCTTGATCCAGAGCCTTCAGACACAAAAGTCACAAAAAAATCGATTAAATTTGCAAATCGATTCGATAGTAGGCATAGTCGCGCCCTCCTACAGAATCTTCCGACACGGTCGTGCCCATGCTGAAGCGCTTCGCACCCCTCGTGCCCCTCGCACTTGTGACACTGCTGTTTGGCTGCGCGGCTCAAGGCCCGGTATCCCAGCCCCAGGCGCCACATCCCGTCGCCGTACAATCGCCAGTCAAGGCCAAGCCATCGGCCTCATCGGTGTTCGGCGAAGAAGAGCTCGTCACTGAAGACGAAGCTGATGTCTTTTCCAGCAACAGCAAGCCTTATGTGCTTCCAGTGCTTGCCGACAGCATCCTTGAGCGTGGCATGTCGCTGATCGGAACCCGCTATCGCTTCGGTGGTACTTCGGAAAAATCCGGCTTCGACTGCAGCGGTTTCATTGGCTATCTGTTCAAGGAAGAAGCCGGGCTCAAGTTGCCGCGCTCGACCCGCGAGATGATCAACGTCGACGCCCCTCAAGTCTCGCGCAACAAGCTCAAGCCAGGCGACCTGCTGTTCTTCAGCACCAATGGCCGTGGCCGCGTCAGCCATGCCGGTATCTACCTGGGTGACAACCAGTTCATTCACTCCAGCAGCCGCCGCAGCGGTGGCGTGCGCATCGACAATCTCGGTGACCGCTACTGGAGCAAGACCTTCATCGAGGCCAAGCGTGCCCTGGCCATGGCCCCGACCAACATCGCACGCAACTGATCGCATCCCTCGCGGGTCCAACACGGCGGCATAGCTCAAAAAGCGTGCCGCCGTGCGTATTTACGCAAAGCGTCTAATCTAGTTTCTCAACTCTTTTCGACTGCGGTCGACCGGTTACAGACAGGATGTTCTGACCATGGCGATGATGGCGCGCTTCGCTCTTTTTTCCCTGACGGCACTGCTCGGTGCCTGCTCGAGTCATGCCCCCGCGCCGGCTCCCGTGGCCCCACGGGTGGTCATGTACAGCCAACCCTCGTTCTCCCCAGTGGCCGAAGACGTGCTGTTCAGAGCCATCGGCCTGGTGGGCACGCCCTATCGGTGGGGAGGCAACACGCCTGATTCCGGATTTGATTGCAGCGGCCTGATCGGCTACGTGTACCGCGATGCCGCAGGCATCAGCCTGCCACGCACCACCCGCGAGATGATCAGCGTTCGCGCGCCGGATATCGACATTCAGGCACTGCAGTCTGGCGACCTGGTGTTCTTTGCGACCAACGGCGGGTCGCAGGTCAGTCATGCCGGAATCTACGTAGGAGAAGGGCGCTTCGTGCACGCCCCGTCGACCGGCGGGACGGTGCGACTGGATTACCTGTCCAACAGCTACTGGCACAAGGCGTATCTGCAGGCGAAGAGAATCATTCCTTCCGGCAACCTGGCGACCAATCCCTGACGCCAGAAGCCTGGTCACTTCGCCTTGGTCACCCGCCAGATCACATTTCCTACATCATCGGCGACCAGCACGCCGCCTTGTTGGTCGGTGACCACGCCAACCGGCCGGCCCATGGCTTTCTCGTCATCGTTCAGGAACCCGCTCAGCAGATCCACCGGCTTGCCCGAGGGCTTCCCGTCCGCCCCGAACGGCACGAATACCACTTTGTAGCCACTGTGCGGATCGCGGTTCCAGGAGCCGTGCTGGCCGATGAACGCACCCCGCCCGAATGGCGCGGGCAGCACGCCGTCCTTGGCGAACGCCAGTCCGAGCGAGGCGGTGTGCGGGCCGACGGCGTAATCGGGGACCAGGGCCTTGGCGACCATGTCCGGCGCCTGTGGCTTGACCCGCACGTCGACGTGCTGCCCGTAGTAGCTGTATGGCCACCCGTAGAAGCCGCCCTCCTTGACCGAAGTGATGTAGTCGGGCACCAGATCGCTGCCAATCTCGTCACGCTCGTTCACCGCCGTCCATAACGCGCCTGTGGTCGGCTCCCAGTCCAGGCCATTGGGATTGCGCAGACCTGAAGCAAAAATCCGGTGCTGGCCGGTGGCGCGGTCGACTTCCCAGATGGCGGCTCGGCCTTGCTCCTGCTCAAGGCCGTTTTCCCCCACATTGCTGTTGGAGCCGACGGTAACGTAGAGCTTCTTGCCGTCGCGGCTGGCGATGACGTTCTTGGTCCAGTGATGGTTGAGCATGCCGCCCGGCAGGTCGACCACCTTGGCGGGATTCTGGACTTGCGTGGTGCCAGGCGGGTAGTGGAAGCGCAGCAGGCGATCGGTGTCGGCTACGTAGAAGTCTGTTCCGACGAGGGCCATGCCAAAGGGTGAGTTGAGTCCATCGATAAAGGTGGTACGCACTTCGGCGACGCCGTCATGGTCGGCGTCGCGCAGCAGGGTGATGCGGTTGGCACTGGGCACGCCTGCGCCTGCGCGCTTCATCACTTTCTTCATTATCCAGCCGCGCACGCCCTTGTCGTCATCGGGCTTGGGCGGGGCGTTGGTCTCGGCCACCAGCACGTCACCGTTGGGCAGTACATAGAGCCAGCGCGGATGATCGAGGTTGCCCGCGAAGGCCGTCACCTGGGTGCCGGGCGCCGCTTGGGGCTTGACGCCTTGTGGCCAGCCCACCGCGGGTGCGATGTTGACGGTGGGCATGAGGGTCTCGTTCGGCTCGGGCAGGTTTGGCGAGGGGCCGAAGCCTTCGTCCAGCTTCAGCCGGGCGGTCTCGCCGCAACCGCCCAGGCCGGTGGCCAGGGCCAGCACTATCGCTACGCGTATCCTGTCCATGTTCGAGATCCTCGCAAGGTGGTCATCAAGTATTCAGAGCCATACCCCGCAAACTAGGTTCAGTGCCCCCGGTCCAGTGGCAGATCGTCCCGGGTTTGATTGACGCTCCGAGTGCAACCCTCTAACCTTCGCGGCGTGTTTCAGGTGCTCTGCGGGCGAAGGCTCGGCAGGGTGAAACTGGGAAGCCGGTGAGCGCAGACAAGGCGCGATTCCGGCGCTGCCCCCGCAACGGTAAGCGAGTGAACGCCGCGCATGGCCACTGGGTTTGACTACCCGGGAAGGCGCGTGGCACAAGGCCCCGAGCCTGCTCGCAAGTCCGGAGACCGGCCTGTTACAGCCAACGGCATCACGGAGGGTGATGCGCGGAGCACCGTGGCCAGCGCCGCGGCCCTGCGCGTTTTCCGTATGCCTGCCTATTTATCTGTCGTCGCCTGGTGCCTGCCAGCGCGCGCCCGAGCGCGGCGCCCGACAGTCTGCGGAGAACTTTCATGAGCGAATCCACCGAGCGTGACGAACGCCACCTGGCGCGCATGCAGCGCAAGAAGGCCGTGATCGACGAGCGTATCGCCAGCGCCCCTAATGAATGCGGCCTGCTGCTGGTGCTGACGGGCAACGGCAAGGGCAAGAGCAGCTCGGCCTTCGGCATGCTCGCCCGCGCCATGGGTCACGGCATGCAGTGCGGCGTGGTGCAGTTCATCAAGGGCCGCAACAGCACCGGCGAAGAGTTGTTCTATCGCCGCTTCCCTGAACAGGTGCGGTATCACGTGATGGGCGAGGGCTTTACCTGGGAAACCCAGGACCGCCAGCGCGATATCGCCGCCGCGGAAGCAGCCTGGGCCGTGTCGCGGCAGATGCTGCAAGACCCTGCGATCGGCTTCGTTGTGCTCGACGAGCTCAATATTGCGCTCAAGCATGGCTATCTCGACCTCGACCAGGTCCTTGGCGACCTGCAGGCCCGCCCGCCGATGCAGCATGTGATCGTCACCGGCCGCGGCGCCAAGCCCGAACTGATCGACCTGGCCGACACCGTTACCGAGATGGGCGTCGTCAAGCATGCCTTCCAGGCCGGCATCCGCGCGCAAAAGGGTGTCGAACTGTGAGCCAAGCCCGGCACTGCCCGGCGGTTCTGATCGCGGCACCGGCTTCAGGCCAGGGCAAGACCACGGTCACCGCTGCATTGGCACGCCTGCATCGAAACCTCGGCCGCAAGGTGCGGGTGTTCAAGTGCGGGCCGGATTTTCTCGATCCGATGATTCTCGAGCGTGCCAGCGGTGCGCCGGTGTACCAGCTCGACATGTGGATGATCGGCGAGCAGGAGAGCCGCCGACTGCTGTGGGAAGCGGCACTGGATGCCGACCTGATCCTGATCGAAGGAGTCATGGGGCTGTTCGATGGCACTCCTTCGAGCGCGGATCTGGCGCGGCACTTTGGCGTGCCGGTGCTGGCGGTGATCGACGGCACGGCCATGGCCCAGACCTTCGGCGCCCTGGCCCTGGGTCTGGCGCGCTATCAGGCCGACCTGCCGTTCGCGGGTGTCCTGGCGAACCGCGTCGGCACGCTGCGCCACGCGC
The DNA here is from genome assembly GCF_056312565.1 of Pseudomonas sp. JE3303. Taxonomy (NCBI): domain Bacteria; kingdom Pseudomonadati; phylum Pseudomonadota; class Gammaproteobacteria; order Pseudomonadales; family Pseudomonadaceae; genus Pseudomonas; species Pseudomonas sp. JE3303. The sequence goes on along the minus strand of NZ_JBWGIF010000017.1, from coordinate 25,932 downwards.
AATTGCTCGAAGGGAGCCTGACCGAAGGGCTGCGTTGGTATGGCGGGCTGTCGCGGGGGAGCGACATCGAGCTGCCGAGCCGGCATCTCGGCTTGGTCCAGGCGAGCGAATTGAATGATCTGGACGCGCGTCTCGATGCCGCCGCCCAGGCCTTGGGCGAGAGCTGCGATGCCGCCTTGCCGCCGCCTGTCCGCTTCGCCGAGCCGGATCCTGTCGCGGTCGAGCCGTTTCTGGCCGGCGTGCGCATCGGCGTGGCCCGTGACGAAGCCTTTGCCTTCCTGTACGGCGCCAATCTCGACCTGCTGCAGGCCATGGGTGCCGAGCTGGTGTTCTTCTCGCCTGTGCATGACGCGCATCTGCCTGACGTCGACAGCCTTTATCTGCCCGGCGGTTATCCCGAGCTGCACCATCAGGTCCTGTCCGGCAATGGCCCGATGCTGCACGCCATCCGTGCGCACCACGCGCAAGGCAAGCCACTGCTCGCCGAATGCGGCGGGATGCTGTACCTGCTCGATTCCCTGACCGACGTGACGGGTGAACGAGCCGAGCTGCTTGGCCTGCTTGCAGGGGACGCCGTGATGCAGAAACGGCTGGCGGCGTTGGCCCTCCAGGACGTTGCATTGCCGGAGGGCAACCTGCGCGGACATACCTACCATCATTCGCTGACCAGCACCGAGCTGGAACCGATCGCCCGTGGGCACAGCCCGAATGGTGGACGTGGCGCCGAGGCGGTCTATCGCTGCGGCCGGCTGACGGCGTCCTACGTGCACTTCTATTTTCCGTCCAACCCACCTGCGGCGGCGGCGCTGTTGCGGCCATGAGCGAGCAGGCCTTCAACGACGCCGAGCGTGCAGCGGTCTACCGCGCCATTGGCGAGCGGCGCGACATGCGTCATTTCACCGGGGGCGAGGTCGCTCCCGAGCTGCTGGCCAGACTGCTGGGCGCGGCGCACCAGGCGCCCAGCGTCGGGCTGATGCAGCCCTGGCGTTTCATCCGCATCAGCGACCGGGCCCTGCGTGGGCAGATCCAGGCGCTGGTCGAGGAGGAACGGGTGCGCACGGCGCACGCGCTGGGCGAGCGTTCCGATGAGTTCATGCAGCTCAAGGTCGAGGGTATTGGCGACTGCGCCGAGGTGCTGGTGGCAGCCTTGATGGACCAGCGCGAAGCGCACATCTTTGGCCGCAGGACCTTGCCGGAGATGGACCTCGCATCGCTGTCGTGCGCGATCCAGAACCTCTGGCTGGCGGCGCGTGCCGAAGGCCTGGGCATGGGCTGGGTGTCGCTGTTCGAGCCTCAGGCACTGGCGGCGCTGCTGGGCATGCCGGCAGGCGCCAAGCCGCTGGCGGTATTGTGCCTGGGCCCGGTCGAGGCATTCTACCCGGCGCCGATGCTGGTGCTCGAAGGGTGGGCGCAGGAGCGGCCGCTGAGCGAGATGCTGTTTGAAAACCACTGGGGGAACAAGCAATGAGCGTGGCCTTGCTGACCGTGGCCGGGGTGGCCATGGATGCGCTGCTGGGCGAACCGCAGCGGCGACATCCGCTGGTGGCGTTCGGACGCCTGGCGTCGCGCCTGGAGCAGCGCCTGAACGCCGGTGGCCGAGGCTGGCGCAGCCATGGCGTCAGCGCCTGGTTCCTGGCCGTGGTGCCGCTTACGCTGGTCGCGATGATCCTTTCGTGGCTGCCTTATGTTGGCTGGCTGGTCGAGGTTCTTGCACTGTATTGCGCGCTGGGAATGCGCAGCCTTGGCGAACATGTGCTGCCAGTGGCCGAGGCCTTGCGCCGGGGTGATCTTGACCAGGCACGCCAGCGCGTGGGGTACCTGGTGAGCCGCGAAACCCGCGAGCTCGACGAGCCTGCCGTGGCGCGCGCGGCCACTGAATCAGTGCTGGAAAACGGCAGCGATGCGGTGTTCGCCGCGTTGTTCTGGTTTGCCGTGGCCGGTGCCCCCGGGGTGGTGCTGTATCGCCTGAGCAACACCCTCGATGCCATGTGGGGTTACCGCAACGAGCGCTTCGAGCGCTTTGGCTGGGCCGCGGCGCGCATCGATGACCTGCTCAACTATATTCCGGCCAGGCTGGTGGCGCTGACCTACGCCTCGCTGGGCAAGACCCGCCTGGCCCTGTCCTGCTGGCGTCGCCAGGCCCCACTGTGGGACAGCCCGAATGCAGGCCCCGTCATGGCCGCAGGCGCTGGCGCGCTGGGCGTCGAGCTCGGCGGACCGGCGGTCTATCACGGTGAGTTGCACGAGCGCGCGCGCCTGGGTGAGGGCCCGATGGCCGATGCCGACGCCATCGAGCGAGGCTGGCAACTGGTGCGCAAAGGCGTGTGGTTGTGGTTGTTGCTGATCTGCCTGGGAGCGCAGTGGAATGCTTGAGCACGGTGGACGCTTGCTGCGCGCAGTGCAGCACTACGGCATCGCCCGGGACCGCTGGCTGGACCTCTCCAGCGGCATCGCCCCGTGGCCGTATCCGATTCCTGAAATCCCCCCGCAGGCCTGGGCACGCCTGCCCGAAACCGACGACGGCCTGGAGCAGGCCGCGCGTCATTATTACGGTGTGCGCCAGATCCTTCCGGTGGCCGGTTCCCAGGCCGCGATCCAGGCCTTGCCCCAGCTGCGCGAGCGCAGCGTAGTGGGCGTGCTTGCGCCGTGCTATGCCGAGCACGCCGAAGCCTGGCAGCGTGCCGGGCACGAGGTGCGCGAGCTCGACGAGGATACGCTGGAGCCTGCGCTCGACGACCTGGACGTGCTGGTGCTGGTCAACCCCAACAACCCTACCGGCCGGGTGGTCTCGGGCGAGCGCCTGCTGGCCTGGCACGCTCGCCTGGCCGCGCGTGGCGGCTGGCTGCTGGTCGACGAAGCCTTCATGGACAACACTCCCGGGCGAAGCATCGCGACCCATGCCGAGCGGCCCGGCCTGATCGTGCTGCGTTCATTCGGCAAGTTCTTCGGCCTGGCCGGTGTGCGCCTGGGCTTCGTGCTGGCCGAGCACGCGCTGCTCGAACGCCTGGCCGAGCTGCTCGGACCCTGGACCATCAGCGGACCGACGCGAGTGCTCGGGCAGGCCTGCCTGCGCGATGAGACTTCCCATCAGGTCCAGATCAGCCGATGCGCCCTCGCCAGCGAGCGCCTTGCAGCGCTGCTGGGCAGCGCCGGCCTGAGTCCGGCCGGCGGCTGCGACCTGTTCCAGTACGTGCGCACCGAGCGCGCGTCTCAGTTGCACGATTTTCTTGCCCGACGCGGCATCCTCGTGCGTCTGTTCAGCACTCCGGCAGCCCTGCGCTTCGGTCTGCCTGAGCACGACGCCGACCTGGAGCGCCTGCGCCAGGCCCTGAACGACTACCGCAAGGAGCCCGCATGACCACCCTGATGGTGCAAGGCACTACCTCCGATGCCGGCAAGAGTACCCTCGTGACCGCGCTATGCCGCTGGCTGCTGCGCCAAGGCATTGCCGTCGTGCCTTTCAAGCCGCAGAACATGGCGCTCAACAGCGCCGTCACCGCCGACGGCGGCGAGATCGGCCGCGCCCAGGCGGTGCAGGCCCAAGCCTGCCGGCTGGCGCCGCATACAGACATGAACCCGGTGCTGCTCAAGCCCAACAGCGATACCGGCGCCCAGGTCATCGTCCATGGCCGCGCGGTCACCTGCATGAATGCCGTGGCCTACCACGACTACAAGTCCATCGCCATGCAGGCCGTGCTGGCATCCCACCAGCGCCTGAGCGGACAGTATCCCGTGGTGGTGGTCGAAGGCGCAGGCTCCCCGGCCGAGATCAACCTGCGGGCTGGCGACATCGCCAACATGGGCTTTGCCGAGGCGGTCGACTGCCCGGTGATACTGGTGGCCGACATCAACCGTGGTGGGGTTTTCGCCCATCTGGTCGGTACCCTCGAACTGCTGTCGCCGAGCGAACAGGCGCGGGTCAAAGGCTTCGTCATCAATCGCTTCCGGGGTGACATCGCCTTGCTGCAGCCAGGCCTGGACTGGCTTGAAGCGCGCACCGGCAAGCCGGTACTGGGCGTGTTGCCCTATGTCACCGACCTGCACCTGGAAGCGGAGGATGGCATTGATCAGCGCCAGGGCGCGAAGCACGAGCGTGCGCTGAAGGTCATCGTCCCGGTGCTGCCGCGCATCAGCAACCATACCGACTTCGACCCGCTGCGCCTGCATCCGCAGGTCGACCTGCAGTTCATCGGGCCTGGCCAGCCGATACCCGCAGCCGACCTGATCATCCTGCCCGGCTCCAAGAGCGTGCGCGGCGACCTGGCGCAGTTGCGCGCACGCGGCTGGGGCAGCGCTATCGCTCGTCACCTGCGCTATGGCGGCAAGGTCATCGGGATCTGTGGCGGGCTGCAGATGCTCGGCCAGCAGGTGCACGACCCGCTGGGGCTCGAAGGGGCCGCGGGCTCCAGTGCCGGTCTGGGCCTGCTCGACTACAGCACAGTGCTCGAAGCCGACAAACAGCTGCGAAACGTTGCCGGTATCCTCGAACTCGAGGGGGCGCCAGTCACTGGCTACGAGATCCATGCGGGTGTCACTAGCGGCCCAGCCCTGGAGCGCCCCGCGCTACAGCTGGCAGACGGGCGCTGCGACGGCGCGGTAAGCGCCGACGGGCAGGTGCTGGCCACCTATCTGCACGGGCTGTTCGAGGGCACCGAGTCGTGCGCTGCGCTGCTGCGCTGGGCGGGACTGCACGCGGTGGAACCGGTGGACTACCAGGCCCTGCGCGAGCGCGACATCGAGCGCCTGGCCGACCTGGTCGAGCAGCACATGGACACTGCGGCCCTGCGCCAACTCTGTGGAGTCGACTGACATGCGCAGCCTTATCCTCGGCGGCGCCCGCTCCGGCAAGAGCCGCCTGGCCGAGCAACTGGCTGCGGCCAGCGGGCTGCCGGTCACCTACATCGCCACCAGCGAACCGCTGGATGGCGAAATGAACGCGCGGGTGCAGTTGCACCGCGAGCGCCGTCCCGCAGACTGGGCGCTCATCGAAGAACCCGTGGCCATGGCCGCCGTGCTGCGCCGCGAAGCTGCCGAAGGCCGCTGCCTGCTGGTCGACTGCCTGACCCTGTGGCTGACCAACCTGCTGATGCTCGAAGACCCTCAGCGCCTGGCCGAGGAGCGCGACGCGCTGCTCGACTGCCTGGCGCAGCTGCCCGGCACCGTCATCCTGGTCAGCAACGAAACCGGCCTGGGCGTGGTGCCCATGGGCGAGCTGACTCGCCGCTACGTCGACCTGGCCGGCCTGATGCACCAGGCCGTGGCCGAGCGCTGCGAGCGCGTGGTGCTGACGGTTGCCGGTCTTCCTCTCATGCTCAAAGGACCTGCTCTATGACTCAAACCTGGTGGCGCGATGCCTGCCAACCTCTCGATCACGCCGCCATGGACCAGGCCCGCGCCCGTCAGCAGCAATTGACCAAACCCACTGGCTCGCTAGGCCAGCTGGAAGTCCTCGCGGTGCAGCTGGCAGGCATGCAAGGACAGGAGCGGCCACAACTGGACCAGGTGTTCATCAGCATCTTTGCCGGTGACCATGGCGTGGTCGAGGAAGGCATCTCGGCCTATCCGCAGGCGGTGACCGGCCAGATGCTGCGCAACTTCGTCGGCGGCGGGGCGGCCATCAGTGTGCTGGCGCGCCAGCTCGACGCGCGGCTTGAAGTGGTCGACCTCGGCACCATCGATCCGGACCTCGAGTTGCCGGGCGTCCGGCATCTGCGCCTGGGCGCCGGTACCGCCAACTTCGCCCGCCAGCCAGCAATGACCCAAGAGCAACTGCACGGTGCCCTGAAAGGCGGTCGCGACAGTGTTCTGCGGGCACTTGGGCACGGCGCGCAGCTATTCATCGGCGGCGAGATGGGCATTGGCAACACCACGGCGGCCGCAGCCCTGGCAAGCGCCCTGATGGGTTGCCCGGCGCGCGACCTCAGTGGCCCTGGCACCGGCCTGGACAGCGCCGGTGTGCGCCACAAGGCCGAGGTGATCGAGCGGGCCCTGGCGCTGCATGGCGTGCGGGCAGACGAGCCGTTGCATGCCCTGGGCTGCGTGGGTGGTTTCGAGATCGCTGCATTGGCAGGTGCGTACCTCGCCTGTGCGCAGCAAGGCGTGCCAGCGTTGGTCGACGGTTTTATCTGCAGCGTCGCGGCGTTGGTGGCGGTGCGCCTCAATCCGCAGTGCCGGCCATGGCTGATGTTTGCCCACCAGGGCGCCGAGCCTGGCCACCAGGCCTTGCTCGCCGCACTTGGAGCCGAACCCTTGCTGGCCCTGGGCCTGCGCCTGGGCGAAGGCAGCGGCGCCGCTCTGGCAGTGCCGCTCTTGCGTCTGGCCTGCGCCCTGCACGGGCAGATGGCCACTTTTGCCGAAGCGGCCGTGGCGGACCGTCCTGCATGATTCTCGACCTCTTGCGCCATGGTGAAACCGAGCAGGGCGGCGGCCTGCGTGGCAGCCTGGACGATGCCCTCACTCCGCTCGGCTGGTCGCAGATGCGTGAAGCGGTCGCTCACGGCGGTACCTGGGAGGTGCTGGTCAGCTCGCCCTTGCAGCGCTGCGCGCTGTTCGCCGACGAGCTCGGCGCACGCCTTGGCTTGCCGGTGCAGCGCGAGCCTGCGTTGCAGGAGCTGCATTTCGGCGAGTGGGAAGGCCACAGCGCCCTGCAGCTGATGGACACCCACGCCGACGAGCTTGGCCGCTTCTGGGCTGATCCTTACGCCTACACCCCTCCCGGCGGCGAAACCGTGCTGGCCTTTGCCGAACGGGTGTTTGGCGCCATCGAGCGGCTGCAGCGCAATCACGTGGGCAAGCGCGTGCTTCTCGTCACCCACGGCGGCGTCATGCGCCTGCTGCTGGCCCATGCCCGTGGCTTGCCGCGCGAGCAGTTGCTGCAGGTCGAAGTCGGCCATGGCACCCTGGTACGCCTGGCGCCGCGCGATGACGGGCAACTGGGCGAGGTGGCCTGACGTGCTGCCTTTCTGGATTGCCCTGCAGTTCCTGAGCAGCCTGCCAGTGACCCTCCCCGGTATGCCCGCGCCGCGCCAGATGGGCCGTTCGTTGCTGTTCTACCCCGCGATCGGGTTGCTCTTCGGCGTGTTGCTGTGGGGCGCCAGCAGCGTGCTGCATGGCACTGCACCGCCGCTGCAAGCCGCCCTGTTGCTGGCGTTGTGGGTCTTGCTCAGCGGTGCGCTTCACCTTGACGGCCTGGCGGACAGCGCCGACGCATGGCTGGGCGGATTCGGCGACCGCGAGCGCACCTTGCAGATCATGAAGGACCCGCGCAGCGGACCGATCGCCGTGGTCACCCTGATGCTGGTGTTGCTGCTCAAGTTCTGCGCGCTGTGGGTGCTGGTCGAGCGCGGGGAGGGTGCCTGGCTGGTACTCGCGCCGGTGGTCGGCCGCGCGGGACTGCTGGGGCTTTTCCTGTGCACGCCCTACGTCAGGCCTGGGGGCCTGGGCCAGGCGCTCGCCGATCATCTGCCGCGCAGCGCGGGCCGCGGGATGCTGCTGGCGTGCAGCCTGGCGTGCCTGCTGCTGGGCGGACTGCAGGCCGCTGCGGTGCTGGCCGTGTCGCTGCTGGTGTTTGCCTGGTTGCGTCTGCTGATGTGCCGACGCCTGGGCGGTACCACCGGTGATACGGCAGGGGCGCTGCTCGAGGTGCTTGAACTGACCGTGGTGGTGGTCCTGGCCCTGTAACGCCTGGTCACGTGTCGTTTAGTGTTTGAACATGGACCCAGCCGTATGCTCGCCGCCTTTCTCATTCTGGTCGGGGAGGCTGTATGCGCAGCTGGATCACTGCAAGCCTGATAACACTGTGCTGCCTCTCGGGCAACGCGCCCGCCGCCGACCTGATCGGTTTCTGGGACATGCCGCGGCATGGGGGCAACAGCTTCAACCGCCTGCCGCCCGAGCAGGATTACTTCACTGCCCTGCAGGGCTATGGCGCGAGCTGGGTCCGCCTGTCCTACGACAAGTGGCAGCCCAGCGGGCGGGACTTCCTGCTGGGGGATGCCGATGACTACCAGGGCCTTGCCCAGTCTGACCTGGCGACACTGCGCCGGGTGCTGGATGACGCCCATGCGGCGGGTTTGAAAGTGGTCGTCGCTCCGCTGTCGCTGCCCGGCATGCGCTGGGCACAGAACAACCACGACCGCTTCGACGACCGCCTCTGGCAAGACAAGCGCTACTGGGAACAGTCGGCCGCCTTCTGGCGCGACCTGGCCATCGAGCTCAAGGACCACCCGGCGGTCGCCGCCTACAACCTGATCAACGAACCGGCCCCGGAAAAGAACGGTGGCCTGCCCGAGCATGCCAGCGCCGAAGCGATGCGCGCCTGGTACAAGGATGAACAGGGTGGGGCCCGTGATCTGCCATTGCTTTACAAGCGGATTGTTGCGGCTATCCGCGAGGTCGACCCGCACACCCCGGTGATGCTCGACGCCGGTTGGTACGCCGCGGCTGATGCCTTCACCTATTGGCCCGCGCCGCTGGCGGACAGCAAGACCCTCTACAGCGTGCACATGTACGAGCCCTACGCGGCCACCAGCGCGCCCAACCTGACGCGTGCCAAGCCCTACGCCTATCCCGGCCCGGTGCCCTTTGGCGGACGGACGCAATACTGGGATGCCCGCCGGGTTGCCGACTATCTGCAGCAGCCGCTGCGCTGGGCGGCGGCCATGAATCTGCCCAGTTCGCGGCTGGTGGTCGGTGAACTCGGATGCATGCGCCGCCTCCCAGGCTGCCACCAGTACCTGGAAGATACGCTGGGCGTTCTTGACGACGCTCGCCTGCACTGGGCGTTCTACAGTTTTCGCGAAGACAGCTGGGATGGCATGGACTACGAGCTGGGTACCGCAAAGGTGCCCTGGAAGTATTGGGAGGCGATCGAACAGGGCACCCCCGACCCGATTGCACGCGAGGCGACACCGGCGTTCGAGCCCATTCGGCGGCGACTGCAACCGTGATCGATGCATGAAACACTTGCAGTCGTCTCGACGCGGGTATATATCCGCATGACCTTGCGACGGCTGGAGAACAACAATGACTTCCGTTTGGCGGACCAGTGGCTGGATCCTGCTGGGGGCGGCGCTGATCCTGGCACTGTCCCTTGGCGTGCGCCATGGCTTCGGCCTGTTCCTGGCGCCCATGAGCGCCGATTTCGGTTGGGGCCGCGAAGTGTTCGCCTTCGCCATTGCCTTGCAGAACCTGATCTGGGGTCTGGCCCAGCCGTTTGCGGGTGCCTTGGCCGACCGCCTTGGGGCGGCGAGGGTCGTGATCATCGGCGGCATTCTCTACGCCGCCGGGCTTGCGCTCATGGGCATGGCCGACTCCCCCTTGTCGCTGTCACTGAGTGCGGGGCTGCTGATTGGCATCGGGCTTTCCGGGACGTCCTTCTCGGTGATCCTCGGTGTGGTCGGACGTGCGGTACCGGCCGAGAAACGCAGCATGGCCATGGGTATTGCCAGTGCTGCGGGATCGTTCGGCCAGTTTGCCATGCTGCCCGGCACCCTCGGTCTGATAGGCTGGCTCGGCTGGTCTGCGGCGCTGTTGGTACTGGGATTGCTGGTCGCTTTCATCGTGCCATTGGTGGGCCTGCTGCGTGACCGGCCGCTGCCCAGTCATGGGGTAGAACAGACCCTGGGCGAGGCCCTGCGCGAGGCCTGCTCACATTCCGGTTTCTGGCTGCTGGCGCTGGGCTTCTTCGTCTGCGGCTTCCAGGTCGTGTTCATCGGCGTGCACCTGCCGGCCTATCTGGTCGACCAGCACCTGCCCGCCAGCACCGGCACCACAGTGCTGGCCCTTGTCGGGCTGTTCAACATCGTCGGCACCTACACCGCCGGCTGGCTCGGCGGACGCATGTCCAAGCCGCGGCTGCTGACCGGGCTTTACCTGCTGCGCGGGGTAGTCATCGTGCTGTTCCTGCTCGCTCCGGTGACAGAGGTCAGCGCCTACCTGTTCGGCATCGCCATGGGCCTGTTGTGGCTGTCCACCGTGCCCTTGACCAATGGCACCGTCGCCACGCTGTTTGGCGTGCGTAACCTGTCCATGCTCGGCGGGATTGTGTTCCTGTTCCACCAGCTGGGAGCTTTCCTGGGTGGCTGGCTGGGCGGCGTGGTGTATGACCAGACCGGCAACTACGACCTCGTCTGGCAGATCTCGGTGCTGCTCAGCCTCCTGGCTGCCGCACTGAACTGGCCGGTTCGCGAGCGTCCGGTCGCCCGCCTGCAGGCGCATGCCGCATGAGTCGCCGCGCGCTGCCCTGGCTACTGCTGCCTGCCGTGCTTGCGCTGTTGGCTCTCGCCTGGTGGGGTTGGCAGAAGGGCGGGCTGGCGCTGATGCAGTTGGGCATGGGGGTATGTTAGGGGTAACCTGCAAGTCCAAGGACCGTTAGGCAGGAGAACGAAGATGCGAGCACGCTGGTTGTCGATTCCGCTGTTGACCCTCGCCACCGCTGCATCCAGCTGGGCGGCGGATTGCCCGGCGCTGCTGCAGGGCACTTTGCCGGAGCTGCGTGGCAAGGACCAGGTTGATCTGTGCGAACGGTTCGCCGGCAAGCCGCTGGTGGTGATCAACACCGCCAGCTATTGCGGCTTCGCGCCTCAGTTCGAAGGTCTGGAGGGCGCGTACAAGACATATCACGGGCAAGGGCTGGAAATGCTCGGCGTACCCTCCAATGACTTCAAGCAGGAAGACGCTGACAGCGACAAGACCGCCAAGGTCTGCTACGCCAACTACGGCGTCACCTTTACGATGACCAAGGCGCAGACTGTCCGCGGTGCCGATGCCATCCCTTTGTTCAAGAAGCTGGCCGAGCAGAGCAGCGCGCCCAAGTGGAATTTCTACAAGTACGTGGTTGATCGGCGCGGGAAGGTGATCGCCAGTTTTTCAAGCCTCACCAAGCCCGATGATCCGGAGTTCAAGGCGGCGATCGAGAAGGCGATCGCTTCGCAGTAATGAGCTGTTGGCATGCCCGGATGTGCCGCCCATGCTCCTCCCCGAGAAAAACCGCCACAAGGGCGGTTTCTCGTCATCCAGGAAAACCTGTCAGAACCGGTACGTCAGCGAAGCACCTAAGCCATGAGCGACGTTTTCGTACTTGGCCTGGTAACGGCCTTTGGTCGTGCTGGCCAGGTTGACCTTGGTGTCCTCCTCCCAGAGGTATGAGTAGGCCACGTCGATGGTCATGTCATCGCTCGGGCTCCAGCCTGCGCCGACGCTGAATATCTTGCGATCGCCGGTCGGGATGCGGGGCGAACGGTCATGATTGTTGGTCGGCGACTGGTCGACGGTGAAGCCGGTACGCAGCGTCCATTCCTTGTTCAGCTTGTAGGATGCACCGATGGCGTGGGCCCAGGTATCGTGCCAGTTCTGCTCCTCGCTGATGGTCTCGAATGCCGAACCGACCAATGGCTGGGGTACGTCGTTCTGAACGGTGATGTCTTCCAGACGGCTCCAGCGGGTCCAGGTGCTGCCCGCGTAGAGAGTCCACTGGTCGTCCAGTTCATGCGTGATCGACAGATCTACCGATTCCGGCGTCTTGATCTTCAGCGTAGCGTCGAACTTGTCGCCGTTGTATGGGCCGATCAACGGCGTGCTCACGCGCGTCTTGCCTTCGAGCTTGTAGTCGACCATCGAGTGGTAGGTCAGGCCCAGGCGGGTGCTGTCGGTGGCCTGCACCATGATGCCGATGTTGTAGCCGACGGCAGTATCGTCGCCCTTGATCTTCACTTCACCGTCATTGCGGCCTGGGGTGAAGGGATTGATCAGGCTGGAACCCAGCTCACCCTCGATACGGTTGATGGTCGGGCCGAAACCGATCGACACCCGGTCGTTGAAGGCGTAGCTGATGGTGGGCTGGAGGGTGATGACTTCGACATGGCTTTTCTTGCCCCAGTAGCGTGCGGCATCGTCGCTGCCGTAGTCGGTCACCAGGCCGAAAGGTACGTAGATACCGAAACCGACGCTCCAGTGCTCATCCAGTGGCTTGACGTAATAACCCATGGGCACGCCGACGACCGGGACCATATCGCCGTCGGTCTCGCCGCCCAGGTTGCTGCCACCCTTGATGTCGGTCTTGGCAATGACGGCGGCACCGCCAACGGTGACTTGCTCGCGCTTGAGGCGCGACATGCCGGCAGGGTTTCCGTAAATGGTGCTGGCATCTTCTGCAGCGGAAGAACGACCCGCGAAACCTACCCCCATGCCGCTGATGCTTTGTTCATTGAGCGCGAAACCGCTGGCGAGCAGTTGGCTTGAAGCAAGCGTTACGGCAACGGCGAGAGAAGATTTGAGCATTACTTTTTTCATTATTAGAACTCCTTGGGATCTCCGGAGCGAACGCTACCAACATTTCCCTCGGCGCGCTATAGGCTGAATCCCCGGAGATAGAGCGGTTTTGTAGGACAATCCTACCTGTATCGACAGACCTTTCTGATTCCCTCGTAGGAAATTTCAGCAAGCGTGCAGGGCCAGCGGATCGATGCAGGTATGCCAGGCATCGGTGAAGTCGCGCAAGCGGCCCTGTGGATGGAAAGCCTGGCGCCAGATGCGTGCCAATCCCAGCAAGTCATCGGCCCTGGGCAGGGGCGAACCTTGCTCCTCGATGAGCATCCACGCAATGGCAGTGGCGTAGCGCAGATTGACGGTGAGTTCGAGATGCGGACCGCAGAGAAAAGCATGCTGACTGGCCAGCCCGCGCACCAGGCTGGCAAGCTCCGGATCGCGGGCAAGGAATTTATCCCACAAACAATTGTGACGTGTCTCACCGATTCTATAGAGCCCGTGCCCACGTCGATCATGCAGCGCCGATCCCAGTGCCGACTGGCTGGCAGCCACCCCCAGAAGCAGGGCTTCGGCGCTCTGGCAATGGCGGCCCAGATAGAGAAGGGTCGGGCGGATCACATACTGGCTCAATTCGTTCGCAGCGATACCCATGGTGGCCTCGAACTGAAGATGGCCGACGGGCACTGGAGCTTGGCAGCTGTTGAATGGTCAGGCCCGCCGGAAGCGACATGAGCCGCTCGAGTTGAAGTGTAGTGTGATAACCGTGATGTAAAGGACTGTTTTTAAATCGATTGAAACAAGCGCCGCAGTACCTATATGCCTTCAGGCGATTACCAGGTCTGGGAGGGAAGAAAGGTGGCGATAGGCTTGTAGGCGGGTTCGCTGGGCAAGCCGGAGCGCCGGATCGGCGCTCCCATGGCAGGCTTGCCTTGGCGAGAGGTGGCTTATGCGGTGAGCGACTGGCGGGTGCGAGCGATGATCGCTTGCAGTGGCTCGGCCGTCTTGTATTGCTCTGGGTACAGGCGTTCGGTATGGCATGCAATGCCATGCTCGTCGACCAGGGTAAAGCTGAAGCTGCCTTTGCGCGGAGCAAAGATCAGGCAGTTCAAAGGGGCAAATGCCTGGGAGAGGGTGCTAACCGCAGCCTGGAAGTGATGATTATGCGTCATAGTTATTGGATGTTCCTGCAATAAACACGGATTCGAGCCGTGCACGATGAAAACGTTCCAGTAGCGTCATGATTTAGTGAGGACGCAGGACCTGTCTGGAACAGGACAGCCAGTTTGGGCGCAATGATATGAGTGGCGCTGGGCTGACTGGTAGGTACATGGGAAGGCAGGCATGCAGCCAGGGCAAGGTTCTAGGCCTCTGGATGAAGATCCTGATCAATTTTCCGGTAGGTTCTTGCTTGGGCAGGTATTGATTGCCGAGGGAACCATCGAGTGGGCCGGTCCTGGTTTCGACAGCCGCTGCTCGATGATTGAGCAGGATGCTGCAAGGACAGTGTGGCCAGAATTGACTTTCAAGCTTGGTACTAACGGCGGCAACGTTACAGCAGTTGCCTGAGGATAGCAAGCGCTGATTCTGCTACCGAGCTTAGCCGAGCAGTATCTCCCAACCGATAAGCGATGTGAAGAGGCTCGAGGCTCTGGAACCCGGTTCACTGACACATTTCGTTTCTCTCACGCACGGCGCCGTGAGGGTTGTACACATCGGGAAGCAGGCTTGTCTCAACCTCGTGACATGGCGGCGGTTCCCCGCCAATGACTTGGCTGCAGACTTAAGTCAATGAAAAAAAACACTAATTCGAGCTGGTGAAAAAATCGTCAGTTTGACTTCGAGCCCCATTCCATAAGGGTTTGCGGGCTCCCGGAGGGGGTTGTCCACTGAGTTATCCACAGCTTCTGTGGATTGTCCCAAGGGCTTGCTCTAGCACGGGCGTGCCAGGATTTGCCGGTCTGTCCGACAATCCAGCGCACGCCTCTTTGACGGAATTGGAGCAGGTGAAACCGTCAAGAAAAAAACGTGATTTTTTTTGAGTTTTCTGTAGGAAAGCGCCCTGCCATTCGGCGGAAAAAGGAGTAGAGTGGCGCGCCTCTCGAGTTGCCATCGCTTTTTGTCATGATATTTCGCGGTAAAAATCTCGCTGACCCGTCGGCCCCCATGTCGTTACCCGAGCCCAAGCGCTTTTCGCTGAAGGTGGCCTTGTGGCTGCTCGACAGTCCACGATTGGGAGACAAGCCCAGCGTCAAGCATTTTGCCGGGCGCCTGCTCAAGCAGCCCGCGCGCCAAGGTGTGGTAGTGGCCCAGAGCCGCCTTGGACAGATGCTCTGCCGGGACTGTGGCAATGCCCGAGACCGGCGTATCGGCCACGAGCTGCTACGCCAGGCTGCCCGCGCGGGTGATCGCCGCGCTCAGCTCGAATACGGCCGCCTGTGCTCGCAGCCTCATGCCAACGCGCCGGAGCAGGCGCGTTACTGGCTGGAACTGGCAGCCGCAAAAGGCTCGCAGGAAGCACGCCGTTTGCTCAGGCAATTACCGCAGTCTTGAGGCCTTCGCCGCGCCAGGCTGATAAGCTGCGAACATGATTCGCAGGATTGATCGGGGTAGCTATGGCGGTAGATCTGGCCAGCATTGCGGTGGGCATGGTGGCGGCGGCAGTGCCGTGTCTGGGCTGGGCGTTGCACCTGCAGCGGCGGTTGGCATTGCGCCAGGGCGAATTGGCCCTGCTTGAAGAACGCCTGGGCAGTTCGCAACTGGCGCAGGAGGGCCTGCAGGCTCAGCTTGAGGCCAGCCGGGACGAAATCAGCGATCTCAGCGAAGCCAACGCCGCCAAGCAGGCCAGCCTGGCCGCACAGGGCCGTGAGCTTGAGCTGCTGCAGGTGGACCGTGACAACGCTCGTGACGCGGCCCACGCCTGGCAGCTCGAGCGATCCACCCGTGAAGCGGAGCTGCGCCGCCTCGATGCCCAGGCCGCGGGCCTGGCCGCCGAGTTGCGCGAACAGCAGGAAAATCACCAGCAGCGCCTCGAAGACTTGCAAGAAGCCCGCGATACCTTGCGGGCGCAGTTTTCCGACCTGGCCACCAAGATCTTCGACGAGCGCGAGCAGCGCTTCGCCCAGACCAGCCAGCAGCACCTCGGCCAACTGCTCGATCCGCTCAAGGAGCGTATTCAGTCCTTCGAGAAACGCGTCGAGGAAAGCTACCAGCAAGAAGCTCGCGAGCGTTTTTCCCTGGGCAAGGAACTGGAGCGCCTGCAGCAGCTCAACCAGCGCCTGAGCGATGAAGCAACCAACCTCACCCAGGCCCTCAAGGGCCAGAAGACCCAGGGCAACTGGGGCGAGCTGATTCTTGAGCGGGTGCTTGAGCATGCAGGCCTTGAGAAGGGTCGCGAATACCAGACTCAGGTCAGCCTCAAGAGCGCCGACGGCGAGCGCTTCCAGCCCGATGTGCTGATCATGATGCCGGGCGGCAAGCAGGTAGTGGTCGACGCCAAGGTCAGCCTTACAGCCTATCAGCAGTATGTCAGCGACCCCGACAGTCAGGCCGCCCAGGCCGCGCTCAAGCAGCACGTGCTGTCGCTGCGCAACCACGTCAAGGGCCTTTCAGGCAAGGACTACAGCCGCCTGGACGGCCTGCACAGCCTGGATTTCGTGCTGCTCTTCGTGCCCATCGAGGCGGCGTTCTCGGCGGCCCTGCAAGCCGAGCCCAATCTGTTCCAGGAAGCCTTCGACCGGCAGATCATCATCGTCAGCCCGACCACGCTTCTGGCCACGCTGAGGGTGATCGACAGCCTGTGGAAGCAAGAGCGCCAGAGTCAGAACGCCCGCGAAATCGCCGAGCGTGCCGGGTGGCTGTACGACAAGTTCGTGCTGTTCATCCAGGACCTGGACGAGCTGGGCACGCGCCTGCAGCAAGTGGACAAAGCCTACGCCGCGGCGCGCAACAAGCTGTGCGAAGGGCGCGGCAACCTGATCAGCCGCAGCGAGCAGCTCAAGCTGCTCGGTGCACGCGCCAGCAAGAGCCTCGCGGCCGACCTGCTGGAACGCGCGCTGAGTGATACCCCGGTCACTGAGCCAGGCTCAGATGGCGATTGAGTAATGCCCGCAAGGCTGCCGGCTTGACCGGCTTGGTCAGATAGTCGAGGCCTGCGGCATGTACCTGGGCGATCGTTTCGCTGCGCCCGTCGGCACTGATCACCACCCCCGGAACCGGCTCGCCCAGGCGGGTCCGTAGCCAGGCCATGAGCCCGGTACCTGTCTCGCCGTCATCCAGGTGATAGTCGACCAGCGCCAGGTGCGGACGCATGCCTTTGTCCAGCAGCGCGCCGCATTCCTGCTGGTTTCGCGCGGTCCACACCTGACAGCCCCAGCGGCTGAGCAGGCTGCTCATGCCTACCAGGATGCTGTCCTCGTTATCGACGCACAGCACCTGGAGGCCGGCCAGCGGCTGCCCGGGCTGTTCGACCGGCGCGCTCTGCACGGGCGCGGCGCTGCTGGCCAGCGGCACGCTGACCCGAAACACCGTGCCCTTGCCTGGCCACGAGCGCACCTGCAGCTCATGGCCCAGCACACGGCACAGGCCGTCAGCAATCGCCAATCCCAGCCCCAGACCTTTCTCCGCGCGGGTCTGGTGGCTGTCCAGGCGCTTGAACTCCTGGAAAATCACCTGCAGCTTGTCGTCGGCAATCCCCGGTCCCCGGTCCCATACCTCCAGCCACAAGCGACCCTTGCGGCGCCTGGCGCCCAACAGGATGGGGCTCTTGCCGTAGCGCAAGGCGTTGGTAAGGAAGTTCTGCAGGATACGCCGGAGCAGCTTCATGTCGCTGTGCACCCGCAGGCGGCTGCCGCGCAGGCGGAACTCCAGGCCTTTCTGGCGCGCCAGCACCGTGAACTCCGCGCCCAGGGCGTCAAACAGCTCACTCAGGGCGAACGGCTTGGGATCGGGGGTGATCTTGCCGTTTTCGAGGCGCGAGATGTCGAGCAGGTCGCTGATCAGCTCTTCGGCGGAACGCAGCGAGCTGTCCATGTGCTGCACCAGTTGCTGGGCGTCCTCGGACAACTCCTCGCCTTGCTGCGACAGCGCGGCCGAGAACAGCCGGGCAGCATTCAGGGGCTGCATCAGGTCATGGCTGACTGCCGCGAGGAAGCGCGTCTTGGACTGGCTCACCGCCTCGGCGTGGCTCTTGGCCTCGCTCAAGGCCTGGTTGAGCTGCGAGAGCTCGAACGTGCGGGCGGCAACGCGTTGTTCCAGCCCTTCATTGGCCTCCTTCAACGCCTGCTCGGCCTCGCGGAACGGGGTGATATCGGTGAAGCTCATGACGAAACCGCCGCCGGGCATCGGGTTGCCGATCAGTTCGATGACCCGGCCATTTGGAAACAACCGCTCGGAAGTGTGCGCGCGGCCTTGGCGCATCCAGTGCAGGCGGCGGGCGACATGCACCTGCGCCTCGCCCGGCCCGCACAGGCCACGCTCGGCGTTGTAGCGGATGATGTCGGCGATCGGCCGGCCGACACTGATCAGCCCGTCCGGATAGTTGAACAGCTCCAGGTAACGGCGGTTCCAGGCAACCAGATGGAGGTTCTGGTCGACCACGCTGATACCCTGGTTGATGTTCTCGATCGCTCCCTGCAGCAAGGCGCGGTTGAACTGCAGCACCTCGGAAGCTTCGTCGGCAATGCGCACTACGTCCTCGAGCTGCATCTCGCGGCCTTCGATGGCCGCCTTGACCACTGCGCGGGTCGAGGAGGTGCCGAGCACCCCGGCCAGCAGGCGTTCGGTATGCTCGATCCAGTCGCCATCGGCGTTCTGGTTGGGGTTGAAGCCTTTGCCCTGGCGATAGGCGAAGCGTATGAAGCTCTGCCGGGCGCGTTCCTCGCCGACGAAGCGCGCCGCCAGTTGGAGCAGGTCGTCGATCTGCACCGCCAGCAGCGAGCGGCTGCCCGGCCGGGCGCTGGTCTGCTGTCCGATGAATCGACCGGCCTGCCAATGCTCCGACACCCGCGTGCGCGACAGGATCGACACCCAGGCGAACAGCGTGAAGTTACCTGCCAGTGACAGCACCACCCCTTGGGTCAGCGGCGTGATCGGCAGGTTCAGCGGGTTGCCGTGCAGCCAGTCCAGGCCGGGGAACAGCGCCAGGGACCAGCCCAGGCTATGGGCGGTGATGGGTAGCACCAGGGTGTAGAACCACAGGAAGATCCCTGCGGCCAGCCCCGCGAACACGCCACGCCGGTTGGCTTGTTTCCAGTACAGCGCGCCGAGCATCGCCGGCGCCAGTTGCGTCACCGCGGCAAAGGCGATCTGGCCGATGGTCGCCAGGCTGGCGGTGGAGCCCAGCAGGCGGTAGCTGACATAAGCCAGCAGGAGGATCACGACGATGGTCACCCTGCGCACCGACAGCATCCAGTGGCGGAACACCTCGAAAGGCCGCTCTGCGTTGTTGCGCCGCAGCAACCAGGGCAGGAGCATGTCATTGGAAACCATGGTCGACAGCGCCACCGCCTCGACGATCACCATCCCGGTGGCGGCGGAGGCGCCGCCGATGAAAGCGAGCAGGGCGAGGCTCGGGTGTGCCTCGGCGAGCGGCAGACTGATGACGAAGGAGTCGGAAATCACCGTGCCCGGCAGCAGCAGTTGCCCGGCCAGCGCGATCGGCACCACGAACAGCGCGGCGAGCACCAGGTACAGCGGAAACACCCATCGCGCCAGGCGCAGGTCCTGAGCCTCGGTGTTCTCCACCACGGTAACGTGGAATTGGCGAGGCAGGCAGATGATCGCCATCATCGCCACCATGGTCTGCACCACCATCGAAGGCCAGTTGATGGTCTCTTCCCAGTAGCTGTCCAGGTGGGGTGCCAGACGCGCCTGAGTGAACAGGTCGTCGAAGCCGTCATACAGGTTGAAGACCACGAAGGCGCCCACGGCTAGAAACGCCAGCAGCTTGACCAGCGCTTCGAACGCAATCGCCAGCACCATGCCCCGGTGGTGCTCGGTCACGTCCAGGCTACGAGTGCCGAAGACGATACTGAACAGCGCCAGCACCAGCGAGACCACCAGCGCGGTGTCCTGCACGCGGCTGCCGGTGGCGTCGGCATTGGCGCCGATCAAGAGGTTGACCCCCAGCACGATGCCCTTGAGCTGCAGCGCAATGTAGGGCAGCACGCCGACCAGGCAGATCAGCGCCACGACCACGGCCAGGGTCTGCGACTTGCCATAGCGCGCTGCGATGAAGTCGGCGATCGAGGTAATGTTTTCCTGCTTGCTGATCAACACCATCTTCTGGAGTACCCATGGCGCGAACAGCAACAGCAGCACCGGGCCCAGGTAGATCGGCAGGAATGCCCAAAGCTGCTCGGCGGCCTGGCCGACCGCGCCGAAGAACGTCCAGCTGGTGCAGTAGACCGCCAGCGACAGGCTATAGACCCAGGCGCGCAGACGCGGCGGCAGCGGGGTGCTGCGGCGGTCGCCGTAGAAGGCGATGGCGAACATGATGGCCATATAGACCAGGGCGACCACGGCGATCAGCCCGCTGGACAACGACATGACAACTCCGCAAAAAAGCCGATCCCGGTCAGACAGTCTGGCACGGCGCCCGGGGTTAGTCAGCGCCGACGTTGGTTGTAGTAGCAAGCGTGACAAGGGTCGCAGTCCTGGCCCGCCAACGGTAATCTGCAGCTTGGGCCCTGTGGCGCTATCATGGCGAACCCCAATGACAACGCCTCATGCATGTACAAGGACGGACGATGAGTCACCCCTCGCAATTCACCTTGCTCGGCAAGCGACGCTTCTTGCCTTTTTTCATCACCCAGTCGCTGGGTGCCTTCAACGACAATCTGTTCAAGCAGTCGCTGATCCTGGCGATTCTCTACAAGCTCAGCCTTGAAGGCGACCGGTCGATCTGGGTCAATCTTTGCGCGCTGCTGTTCATCCTGCCGTTCTTTCTGTTTTCGGCGCTCGCCGGGCAATTTGGCGAGAAGTTTGCCAAGGACGCGCTGATCCGCGTGATCAAGCTGGCCGAGATCGTCATCATGGCCATCGGTGCGGTCGGTTTCGTCAGCAATCATCTCGAACTGATGTTGCTGGCGCTCTTTGCCATGGGCACCCATTCGGCGCTGTTCGGGCCGGTGAAGTACTCGATATTGCCCCAGGCGTTGCGCGAGCAGGAGCTGGTGGGTGGCAACGGATTGGTGGAGATGGGGACCTTCCTGGCCATCCTGGCGGGCACCATCGGTGCCGGGGTGATGATGTCGAGCACCCACTATGCGCCCATCGTCGCCATGGCCGTGGTGGGTGTGGCGATGCTGGGCTATCTGGCCAGCCGCTGGATTCCCCGGGCCGCCGCGACTGCTCCGGGCATGAAGCTGAACTGGAACATCTTCACTCAGACCTGCGCCACCTTGCGCCTGGGCCTGGGACAGACACCGGCAGTGTCGCGGTCGATCGTCGGCAATTCCTGGTTCTGGTTCGTCGGGGCCATCTACCTGACCCAGATCCCGGCATACGCCAAGGACTGGCTGCATGGGGACGAGACGGTCGTGACCCTGGTGCTGACACTGTTCTCGGTGGGCATCGCAGTGGGTTCGCTGCTGTGCGAGCGCCTGAGCGGGCGAAAGGTGGAGATCGGCCTGGTGCCGTTCGGATCGTTCGGGCTCACCGTCTTCGGCCTGCTCTGGTGGTGGCATTCCGGTGATGTAGAGGCTGCGGCCACGCCCCATGACTGGCTAGCGCTGCTGGGCATGGCGCAAGCATGGTGGATTCTCGGGGCGATCGTCGGGCTGGGCGTGTTCGGCGGCTTCTATATAGTCCCGCTATACGCACTGATCCAGGCGCGGACAGCCGAAGACCAGCGGGCGCGGGTGATTGCCGCCAACAACATTCTCAACGCGTTGTTCATGGTGGTTTCGGCGATCGTCACCATCGTCCTGCTGAGCGTGGCCAAGCTGTCGATTCCGCAACTGTTCCTGGTGGTGTCGCTGCTCAACATCGCGGTCAATGCCTATATCTTCCGCATTGTCCCCGAGTTCACCATGCGCTTCATGATCTGGCTGCTCAGCCATTCCATGTACCGGGTCGAGCATCGCGGCCTAGAGCGGATTCCCGATGAAGGCGCGGCACTGCTGGTGTGCAACCACGTGTCGTTCGTCGATGCGCTGCTGATCGCCGGAGCCGTGCGCCGGCCGATCCGTTTTGTCATGTACTACAAGATCTACCGTCTGCCGGTGCTCAACTTCATCTTCCGCACGGCGGGTGCGATTCCGATTGCCGGACGCAGCGAAGATGCGGCGGCCTACGAGCAGGCCTTCGAGAGGATTGCCGCCTCACTGGCGGCGGGGGAGCTGGTGTGCATCTTCCCCGAAGGCAAGCTCAGCACTGACGGCGAGATCGACGTGTTCAAGAGCGGCGTCAAGCGCATCCTCGCAGAGACACCGGTACCGGTGATTCCATTGGCCTTGCAAGGGCTCTGGGGGAGCTTCTTCAGCCGGGATCCAGCCAAGGGGCTGTTCCGAAGGCTATGGTCGCGGGTCACGCTGGTAGCCGGGGAAGTCGTCGAGGTGGAGGAGGCGCAACCCGAATCGCTGCGCGCGAAGGTCAGTGCCCTGCGCGGCAGCGTACGGTAGAGCGGGGCAAAGTTCAGCTGGCGCTGACCTTGAGGCCGATCAGCCCGCAGACGATCAGCGCCACGCTGACCAGTCGAACCAGCGCCATCGATTCACCAAACAGGATGATCCCGGCGATGACCGTGCCGACCGCGCCGACACCCGTCCAGATGGCGTAGGCGGTCCCCAGCGGCAACTCTTTCACGGCCAGGCCCAGCAGGCCAAGGCTGATGACCATTGCTCCCACAGTCAGCACGGTGGGCAATGGACGCGAAAAGCCGTCGGTATATTTCAAGCCGACGGCCCAGCCAACCTCGAACAGGCCGGCGAAAAACAGAATGATCCAGGACATAGGTCAGGTCTCCATCAGCTCAAGGATGGGGCCGTCCCCGGATCGTTCACGCAGCGCGTCGTGAGGTCGTCCTCACAGTGCGCACTATATTGCACATCTGCCGGTGCCGGGGCAAGCCTTCAGGAAGAACGGGCAGCCTGTTCCACCTTCGTGGATGGGGGCGATGGCTCTTCCATGCGGCGGAACCAAGTGGAGAGCAGGGCGCCGGAAATGTTGTGCCATACGCTGAACAACGCGCTTGGCACCGCCGCCAGTGGTGAAAAGTGCGCGCTGGCCAGTGCTGCCCCCAGCCCCGAGTTCTGCATACCCACCTCCAGCGCCAGCGACTTGCGCTGGGCCAGAGGCAACTTGCACAGCTTGCCGGTCAGGTAGCCGAGCAGGAAGCCGAAGCTGTTGTGCAATACCACCACCGCCATGATCAGCAGGCCGGACTCGGCGATCTTCGCCTGGCTGGCGGCAACCACCGCGCAGACAATCATCACGATGCTCACCACCGACACCAGCGGCAGCACCTGTACTGCCAACTGCACCCGTGCGCCAAGCAGGCGCTGGGCCAGTACGCCGAGCACGATCGGCAGCATCACCAGTTGCAGGATCGACCAGAACATGTCCATGAAGGACACCGGCAGCCAGGCCGAGGCCAGCAGCCAGATGAGGGTAGGGGTGAGCAGCGGCGCCAGCAGCGTGGTGACCGCGGCGATCGCCACCGCCAGCGCCAGGTCCCCCTTGGACAGCCACACCATGACGTTGGACGCGGTGCCGCTCGGGCAGCAGCCGACGAGGATTACCCCCACGGCGATTTCCGGTGGCAGGTGGAACAGCTGGCAGAGCAGCCACGCCACACCTGGCATGATCATGAAATGCGCCACTACCCCCAGCGCCACCCGCCATGGCTGGCGAGCCACGGCGGCGAAGTCGTCGAGCTTGAGCGTCAGGCCCATGCCGAACATCACCAGGCCCAACAGCGGCACGATCCAGCTTTTCAGGCCGATGAACCACTGCGGCTGGAAAAATGCCAGGCAGGCGAACAGCAGCACCCACGCGGCAAAGGTATTGCCGACGAATCGGCTGAGGGCGGCAAGGGCACGCATGATATTTCCTTCTTCTTGTATAAGCGTCAGCACGAGGGGCGAGGTAGATCAGACCCCCTGCGGGATCTCTTCGCCACCCAAGGCTTCGAACAGCGCTGGCAGGTAGTCGGCGAAGGTGAGCATCATCAGCAGGAAGCTGGCGTCGAGTTGGCCAAGGGCTTCGTCGCCGCCATCCTGTTCAGCCTGGTCCTGCAGCAGCTCTTCGAACTTGAGGCGCTTGATGACCATCTTGTCGTCGAGGACGAACGACAGCTTGTCCTGCCAGGCCAGCGACAGCTGGGTGACCACCTTGCCGGTACCCAGGTGCAGCTGGATTTCGTCGCTGGTCAGGTCCTGGCGTTTGCAGCGCACGATGCCGCCGTCTTCGTGAGTGTCGCGCAGTTCGCATTCGTCCAGCACATGGAAGTCCGGGGCAGCTTTTTGCGATTTGACCCAATCGGTCATGGTCGCGGTCGGCGCGATCTTCACCGACACCGGACGTACCGGCAGCGAGCCCATCACTTCGCGCAGGGTGGAGAGCAGGTCTTCGGCGCGTTTGGCGCTGGCAGAGTTGACCAGGATCAGGCCCTGGCGCGGAGCGATGGCGGCGAACACCATCGAGCGGCGGATAAAGGCACGCGGCAGGAATGCCTGGATGATCTCGTCCTTGATCTGGTCGCGTTCCTTTTTATAGACCTTGCGCATCTGCTCGGTCTCGATCTCGTCGATCTTCTCTTTAACGGCATCGCGCACGACGCTGCCAGGGAGGATACGTTCTTCTTTACGCGCAGCGATCAGCAGGTAGTCACCGCTGACGTGAACCAGCGGTGCATCCTCGCCCTTGCCGAAGGGCGCGACGAAACCGTAGGTGGTCAACTCCTGGCTGGCGCAGGGACGGGCCGGCTTGGAGGCCAGGGCGGTTTCCAGAGCTTCGGCGTCGAACGCAACGTCCTGGGTCAGGCGGTAGGTCAGCAGGTTTTTGAACCACATGGGGTGAAACTCTCCTTAATGCATAAGGAGGGCATTATTCTCCGTGCGGCAGTTTCAGGCCAGACCTGTAGGTCTTTGAAACGCCTCAAAAAATAATTTAAAAAAGTGCTTGCCAGGGTGGCGGGTGCTCCGTAGAATGCGCGCCACACCGAGACGAAGGGTGATTAGCTCAGCTGGGAGAGCATCTGCCTTACAAGCAGAGGGTCGGCGGTTCGATCCCGTCATCACCCACCACTTCTCAGTGTATAGCGCAGCGGTAGTTCAGTCGGTTAGAATACCGGCCTGTCACGCCGGGGGTCGCGGGTTCGAGTCCCGTCCGCTGCGCCATATTCCAGCTTCCAGGGCCCACTGAACACCCGGAAGCCACAAAGAAAGCGACCTTAGGGTCGCTTTTTTTGTTTGTATCGTTTTCCCGACGCTCCCCCTGAATGCCGCTCAGGGCTCATCAGGGGAATGGCTCGGCGTACCGCTATCCTCGCAACTCCTCTTCCCGCAACGTCAGCACCTCAAACCCATCCTCGGTCACTGCCACCGTATGCTCCCACTGCGCCGACAGGCTGCGGTCCCGCGTGATGACGGTCCAGCCGTCGCGCAGGGTGCGGGTGCCACGTCCGCCCTGGTTGATCATCGGCTCGATGGTGAAGACCATGCCCGGCTTCAGGGTCAGGCCACTGCCCCGTTGTCCGTAGTGCAGCACTTCGGGACCTTCGTGCATCTGCCGGCCAATACCGTGTCCGCAGTATTCTCGCACCACGCTGTAGCCTGCTGCTTCGGCGTGTGTCTGGATCGCGTGGCCGACGTCGCCAAGAGTGGCGCCGGGGCGGACTTGCTCGATGCCCTTCCACATTGCGTCGTAGGTGGTTTCGACCAGGCGACGGGCTTCAACTTCGATTTTGCCCACACAGTACATCTTCGAGGAATCGGCAATGTACCCACCTTGTTCCAAGGTGATGTCGACGTTGATGATCGAGCCCTCGGCCAGGATCTCGCTCGCATTCGGCATTCCATGGCAGACCACGTGATCGACCGAGGTATTCAATGAGTAGGGGAAGCCGTACTGGCCCTTGCTGGCCGGACGTGCCCTCAGCGTCTCGACGATGAAGGCATCGGCGCGGTCGTTGATCTGCAGGGTGCTGACGCCGGCGCGAATGAACCCGTCCAGGTCGGCGAACACCTGGGCCAGCAGTTGCCCGGCACGACGCATCAGCGCCAGTTGGGCGGCGTCCTTGATGATCACTTGGCTCACTGGATCAGCTCCTTGAGGCTGGCTTGCTCCTGACGCAGCAGTTGGCGCAGCAACTCCTGGTAATTGGCCTGGGGGTTCAGTTCGGCGAGCATGCCGATGCGAATCCAGAACTCGGCCTGGGCGTTGATCGAGCGCGACAACGCAGCGCTGGCGACGCGCAAGTCCTCGTGCAGGTCTTCGGCAATCTTGAGTGCTCCTGGATATACGAAACATATCTGAATCATATACTCCTACTGTTTTGGCGCGCTACCTCTTGGTGCGCTAATCACCCAATCAGTGCAAGCCACCCCGGCCCATGTGGGAGCGCGCCTTGTGCCGCGATCGGGCCCGCAGGGGCCGCAAAATCTGCAAACGCAGTGGTTCTGGCACACCGCGATTGCAGGTTTTACGGCCCCTGCGGGCCCGATC
>NZ_JBWGIF010000016.1:0-101204 GCF_056312565.1 Pseudomonas sp. JE3303 | reverse complement strand
CATTCTACGCTTTCCTCTGTGTCTGTCAAGCGTTTATTTTGAAGTTTTTAACCAGAAAGCTGTTTAACTTCAAACACTTGACTCGCTGCATCACTGCTAGCGGGAGGCGAATTCTACAGCGTTTCAACCTGCTGTCAACCACCTTTTTCACCGCTACCGATCTTTCGACCGGAGCCACTTCCGGCTGCTGTCCTGAACATCCAACTCGTTGATTCTCAAGGAGTTTTCCGTTCCAACTACGCTGGAAGTGGGGCGCATTATAAGGGGATTCGGGAGAGCGTCAACCCCTGCTTACGATAAAGTCACTAAATAGCCGATTTACCATCCTTACCCTGGCAATTGCGCACTATATTGCCCATCCGCCAATCTTTACGCATCATGGGGCACCGCCACATCGACCCAAGGACAGCCCCATCTAAATGAACACCCAAACCCGCGGCCTGGCTGCGACGCTGTTTCCCATTGGCCTGCTGTTGATCGCAATGGCGTCCATTCAGTCGGGCGCTTCGCTCGCCAAGAGCATGTTCCCCATTGTCGGCGCCCAAGGCACCACTGCCCTGCGGCTGATATTCGCCAGTGTCATCATGTTGCTGCTGCTCAGGCCATGGCGCGCCAAGCTCAACGCCAGCACCCTTCGAACAGTTGTGATTTACGGCCTTGCCCTGGGCGGCATGAACTTCCTCTTCTATATGTCGCTACGCACAGTGCCACTGGGCATTGCCGTCGCATTGGAGTTCACCGGTCCGCTGGCTGTCGCGCTGTATGCATCAAGACGCGCGGTGGATTTCCTCTGGATAGCGTTGGCGGTCGCGGGGCTGCTGTTGTTGATACCCATGGGTCAGTCAGCGAATGCCATCGACCTGGTGGGTGCCGCCTATGCATTGGGAGCCGGCGTGTGCTGGGCCCTCTATATATTGTACGGACAGCGCGCGGGTGCCGAAAATGGCATCCAGACCGCCGCACTGGGTGTAATGATCGCCGCACTGTTCATCGCACCAATCGGTATCGTGCATGCTGGCAGCGCGCTGCTCACACCCGCCCTGCTGCCCGTGGCGCTAGGCGTCGCAATACTGTCCACGGCCCTGCCCTACAGTCTCGAGATGGTAGCCCTCACCCGCATGCCCGCCCGGACCTTTGGCACCTTGATGAGCATCGAGCCTGCCTTTGGTGCATTGTCCGGACTGCTGTTTCTCGGCGAAGTGCTCAGCCTGTCACAGTGGCTGGCCATCGCAGCGATCATTACAGCCTCCGTCGGCGCCACGTTATCCATGCGCCGGGAAGCTCCGCCCCCCATTGCAGCGGACTGACCTGAGAACTGCTGCCATTTGAGTCTCTATCAATCGTTGTACTGATCGATCGTGCTGTTAAGCTGTCACACGATCATCATCTTCGAGCTATCTACTTGTCCGTTCACGGAGGAATGGACCCAAGGAAGAAGCGAGCAGCAATGAACAGACCCAGCGCAGACCTGGGCACGTATTAAGGACAGGAATGAAACGAATTTTGCTCATCCTGGCTGTATTGGCCATTGCAGGATGCGCCGCGACCGCCAAGACCGAGGTCAAGCGGGGCAAGAAGGGGCTGCATATCAACTGTTCCGGGCTTTCATCTTCCTGGGACAAGTGCTACGCCAAAGCAGCGGCGTCTTGTGACAGCAAGGGCTACAAAGTCATCGCCCGAGCTGGCGATGACGACGCGGAACCCGGCGACTTCCTGTTCGGGATCAACCCTGCGGGCTATACCAGCCGCAGCATGATCGTCATTTGCAAGTGATCTGAAAGGGCCAGCTCAGCGCTGGCCCTTTTTTCGTGGCGCAGCGTTCAAAGATCCGCGGTACGCACCATCAGCCAGTCCAGAGCGTCGCCCTGCAGCAATGGCGCCAGACGCCTGCGAACCTCTTCATGGTAGGCGTTGAGCCAGCTCACCTCTTCACGAGCCAACATCTCCGGCACCAGGCAGCGTGTGTCGATGGGGCAAAGCGTCAAGGTTTCAAAGGCGAGAAAATCCCCGAACTCACTACACCCCGCTTCATGGGTAACCACGAGATTTTCGATCCTCACGCCCCATTGCCCTGGCCGGTAGGTGCCTGGCTCGATGGAAGTGATCATGCCGGGCTGCATCGCGGTCTGCGGCGTGGCCGCCGCCTGGTAGGCGATGACCTGCGGCCCCTCGTGCACATTCATGAAGTAGCCCACCCCATGGCCGGTACCGTGCCCGTAGTCCACGTGGTCAGCCCAGATCGGCGCCCGCGCGATGGCGTCGAGCAGGGGCGACAGAATCCCCCGCGGGAAGCGTGCCCGGGACAAGGCGATCACTCCCTTGAGCACCCGCGTGCAATCCTGCTTCTGCGCAAGGCTCGGCGTGCCGATTGGCACCATCCGGGTGATATCGGTCGTCCCGCCCAGGTATTGCCCCCCGGAATCGATCAGCAACAGGCCGTCGCCTTCTATCTGCGCATGGGCCTGTTCGGTGGCGCGATAATGCGGCATCGCGCCATTGGCGTTGAACGCCGCGATCGTAGAAAAGCTCAGGGAGACAAACCCAGGCCGGCGGGCCCGAGCCGCGCTCAGTTGCTCATCGACGCCCAGCTCGGTGACCACTTCGCGGCCCTGCTGTGCCTCGAACCAGGCGAAGAACTCGCAAAGCGCGGCGCCGTCATGCTCCATGGCCTGGCGTATATGCTCCAGGTCATTCTCGCTTTTGCGCGACTTGCTTAGCGTGGTCGGATTTAGTCCTTCGACCAGCCGGACATCCGCGCCCAGGTGCTCGAGCAAACCCACGGTCACCCGCGCCGGATCGATGAGCAGGCTACTGGTGGCGGGAATCGATGCCAAGGCACGGCCGATATCGGCATAGTCACGTACCAGGATGCCGGCGAGCTCAAGTACTCGACGCAAGTGATCATCGACTTTGTCCAGCGCCACGAACAAGGTCGCCTGCTCCTGGCTGACCAGCGCGAAAGAAACGAACACGGGATTATAGGAAACATCGCTCCCGCGCAGGTTGAACAGCCAGGCGATGTCATCCAGGGTGGCAATGAAGTGCCAGTCCGCTTTCCTGGCCACCAGATCATGACGCAGCGCGGCCAGTTTATCGGCACGGGAGACGCTCGACTGCGGCGGTAGATGCTCGTAGACCGGATTGCAAGGAAGCGTCGGCCGCTCGCTCCAGACTCTACCCGGCAGGTCAAGGTGGGTCAGCAGCCGTATCTTGCGCGCCTCGAAGCGCTCCCCCAACTGACGCGCCGAGGCTACGGCCATGACACTGCCGTCAACAGCCACCGCGCCGTTCTCCGGGACCGTATCGGCAAGCCAATCCAAGGGCCCCGGCTGCCCCGGCCGCAGCTTCATCAGCTCGATGCCGCTACCGGCCAGCTCACTCTCGGCCTGCTCCCAATAGCGGCTATCAACCCAGAGCCCTGCGTAATCGCAGGTAACGACCAGCGTGCCCACCGAGCCATGAAAGCCCGACAACCACTGCCGGGCTTGCCAGTACCCCGGCAGGTACTCGGACAGGTGCGGATCAGCGGAGGGAACCAGCAGGGCGTCCACCCCCTCCCTGGTCATGACCTCGCGCACCCGTGCCAGGCGTGCCGGAATACTCTCTGGTAGTGAGGACTGACTGTTCATGCAAACTCCTGCTGACACACCGACGGGTTCTGGCCACAGATAATGGAACACGTGGGGCGCACCGGCAACCGACCACGCAATGTCCAGTCAGGCAGCCCCATCGATCACTCACGGTGAACTTCCCTCCAGCCCCGACTTCACACCCATACATCCTGAGCAAGAGAGCTTGAACATGCCTCGCTCATCCAGACAGAAAGCGGGTGTTGTACTGCTTGATACGCGGGAACGAACCACCGAGCACGAGCATGCTGTGCATCTCAAGCTCGGCCACTACCTGGCCGGCCTGCTAGGTACCGAGATGATCGATACGGAGGATGTGGCACGTCACGGCGCAGACCTCTATTACCTGCCCACCACGACCTTGATCGACCCGTCGCATTACGCCAGTCTCGGCATCACCAGCGAAGCCGACCTGTTCGGCGGACTGGTCAGCCATCCTTATATGGCTACCAAGGCGATTTCCCACTCGCTCCTGCCCGACGCCACTTTTCCTCCTGGCTGGACCAATGCGTTCGCCCGTTACGCTGGGGACGCATTACTGCGCGGGTACACGGTGTTCAGCAAGGCTGATGCACGCCGCGCCGCGCAATTGCTCCTCCTCGATGGGCCAATCAGGGTCAAGCCGGTGCTGGCGTGCGCTGGGCGAGGTCAGCATGTGATCCAGCGGTCCGAAGAGCTCGAACCTCTGCTTGCCGAAATGGACGACGCCATGCTGGAACTCTGGGGCCTCGTGCTTGAAGAGAACCTCGCGCAGGTGGAGACCTTCAGCGTAGGCCAGGCCCGGGTTGCCGGGCTGACCTGCAGCTACCATGGCACCCAGCAGCTCACCTGTGATCACCAGGGCGTGGAGGTCTATGGCGGCTCCGAACTTGTAGTAGTGCGCGGGGGCTATGACGCGTTGCTTCAGCTCTCCCTCGAAGACCACCTGCGTCTCGCAATCACCCAGGCCATGGCCTACGAAGAAGCCGCAGAGCGCAGCTTCCCGGGTTTCATAGCTTCGCGGCGCAACTATGACATAGCCCGCGGACTCGACCATACGCAGCATCAATGCAGTGGTGTGCTTGAACAATCCTGGCGTATCGGCGGTGCCAGCAGCGCCGAGATCCTGGCCCTGCAGGCCTTTGCCGATGACCCCCGGCTCAACCGGGTACGCGCTTCCAGCCACGAAGTCTTCGGCAAGCCTGACCTGCCCCAAGACGCTACCCTCTTCTATCAAGGAGAAGACAGTGAACTCGGACAACTCAGCAAGTACGCGCGCATCCGCGACCATGACCATCCATAGCGAACCGCTCGAGCTGCAGGTCGACGGGGAACGCATTGCCGGCACCCTGGTCAGCCCCGGCAGCAAGATGCCAGGCATCCTGTTCGTTCATGGCTGGGGCGGCAGTCAGCAGCGCGACCTCGCCCGCGCCCGCCAGATCACCGGGCTTGGCTGCGTCTGCATGACGTTCGACCTGCGCGGCCATGAAAAAACCGCCAGCCAGCGCCAGAGCGTGACGCGCGAGCAGAATCTCGATGACCTGATCGCGGCCTATGACAGGCTAGTGAGCCACCCTGCCGTCGACAGCGGCGCCGTCGCCCTCATCGGCAGCAGCTATGGTGGCTACCTGGCGACACTGCTGACAACCCTGCGCCCCGTGAAATGGCTGGCCCTGCGGGTCCCCGCGCTGTACTGGGACGATGAGTGGCAAATTCCCAAGCAGGCACTTGACCGCAAGCGCCTCCAGGACTATCGCCAACGCCTGCTCGGCCCTGGCGACAACCGTGCCCTGGCTGCCTGCGTGGAATTTCGAGGAGATGTGTTGCTCGTTGAGTCCGAACAGGATGACTACGTGCCCCACAGCACCCTGATGAGCTATCGGTCAGCCTTTAGCAATGCGCACTCGCTCACCCACAGGATCGTCGATGGCGCCGATCATGCGCTGTCCAGCGAGGAGAGCCAGAAGGCCTACAGTGCCATGCTGGGATCGTGGATCAGCGAAATGGTCATCGGTGCGCGGCTGGACCGCTACCCCCATTACGCGCCTTGGTACGCCTGAGCTCGCCAGGCCTCAGATCACCACATTGCGTACGAAGCGGGTAACCGCAACGCCGTCATTGCGATACCCGTGACGGCAGTTGCTGGGGAAGGCGAAGAACTCGCCCGCCTGTAGCAAGTGTTCCTGGCCTTCGATCACCAAAGTCAGGCAGCCTTCAAAAACGTACAACTGCTCGCTCCATCCGTCGGCGTCGATATCGCTGCTGTAATGCTCTCCCGGCTCCAGGCGCCACTCCCACAGTTCAACCTCGCGGCTGGCCGGGCAGCTGGCCAGCAGCACCGCCTTGCTGCCAGGGTGTTCCCCCGCCCAGGCCAGCTCGTTGATACGCCGCGGGTCGCGCTGCTCCGGGGCCTGGATCAGGAAACTGAAGGCCACCCCGAGCGCCTCGGCGATCAGGTCAAGGGTAGTGAGGCTGACATTGTTCTCGCCACCCTCGATTGCCACGAGCATGCGTCGGCTGACCCCGGACTTCTCGGCCAAGGCGCTTTGACTCAGCCCGGCGGCGGTGCGCAGGCGGCGGATATTCTGGCTGACGTGTTGCAGTACCGACGCCCGGTGGCTGGAATCTCTGTGCACTATATTGCTCACTGGTGGGGGCTGCGCAGTATACTGCCCACTTTGCGCGTAATTGTGCGTCGCCCTATCCGAGTGTGCAAGACCATGACCCGATCCGCCCAAGCAGAGCGCCCGTCCGTTACCTTCCGACTGAGCAAGGCAGAACTGGTGCTGGTGTTCATCACCATGCTCTGGGGCGGTACGTTCCTCCTCGTCCATAACGTCATGAGTGTCAGTGGGCCGATGTTCTTCGTCGGCCTGCGCTTCGCGGCGGCCGCGCTGTTCGTCGGGGTGGTTTCGCTGCGAGCCTTGCCCGGACTCACCTGGACGGAATTCAAGGCGGGGATGCTCATCGGTGTGACGATCATGCTTGGATACGGATTGCAGACGATGGGCCTGCAGACCATCAACAGTAGTCAGTCAGCGTTCATCACGGCGCTGTATGTGCCCTTCGTACCACTGCTTCAGTGGCTCGTCCTTGGCCGGCGTCCAGGCCTGATGGCGTGCCTTGGGATCTGCCTGGCGTTTGTCGGCCTGATGCTGCTGGCAGGGCCGCAGGGCGGCTCCCTCCAGTTCAGCGAGGGGCAGATTGTCACGCTTGTGAGCGCAGTAGCGATCGCCGCCGAAATCATCCTGATCAGCCGTTATGCGGGTTCCGTGGATGTACGGCGGGTGACCGTGGTTCAGTTGGCCACGGCATCAGCCCTAGCGTTCCTGATGACAGTGCCGACCCAGGAGACCCTGCCCGATTTTTCCTGGCTGCTGGTCCTGAGCGCTATTGGCCTGGGTGCCATGAGCGCGGTGATTCAGGTAGCGATGAACTGGGCTCAGAAATCGGTGTCACCTACCAGGGCCACATTGATCTACGCAGGCGAACCCGTCTGGGCTGGCATCGTTGGGCGCCTTGCCGGCGAACGCCTGCCGGGAGTCGCACTGATCGGCGGAGCTCTGATCGTGCTGGCCGTGGTTGTCAGTGAGCTGAAGTTCAGGAGGCATCCGGCCGCAGTCACGCCGCAGGCCGACGAAGGTCAGGGCGAGGGGGAACTCGGTCGTTGACTCAACGATCGAGCACCTATTTTTGTAAAGAACTGTTATAAAAAAAGTGCTTGTTACGCTGTCTTTGTAGGATCCTGAGACAGCTTGCGTGTTGGTGATAAACCCTACGCCACGTATGATCCTTGGCAAACTCCTGCAGATTAGAACGCTATGTCATTGATAGTGCTATTGCTTCTGCCGTTTGTCGGTAGTTGCCTGGCGGCTGTCCTGCCGCACAACGCCCGTAACACCGAGTCGTTACTGGCCGGTCTCGTTGCCCTGGCTGGCACCATCCAGGTAGCGTTGCTGTACCCGCAGATCGCTGACGGCGGGGTCATCCGCGAGGAATTTCTCTGGCTGCCCAGCCTGGGCCTGAACCTGGTCCTGCGCATGGACGGCTTTGCCTGGCTGTTTTCCCTGCTGGTGCTGGGAATCGGCACGCTGGTCGCGCTTTATGCTCGCTACTACATGTCACCGCAAGATCCGGTGCCGCGTTTCTTCGCTTTTTTCCTGGCGTTCATGGGCGCCATGCTTGGCCTCGTGATATCGGGCAACCTGATCCAGCTGGTGTTCTTCTGGGAACTGACCAGCCTGTTCTCGTTCCTGCTCATCGGTTACTGGCATCACCGCAGCGATGCGAGACGCGGTGCCTACATGGCCCTGATGGTCACCGGAGCCGGCGGCTTGTGCCTGCTGGTGGGGGCGTTGCTGCTTGGCCATGTGGTCGGCAGCTATGACCTGGACAAGGTCCTGGCTGCCGGCGAACAGATCCGCCAACATGCGCTGTATCCAGTGCTGCTGCCCCTGATCCTGATCGGCGCCTTGACCAAGAGCGCACAGTTCCCCTTCCAGTTCTGGCTGCCCCATGCAATGGCGGCTCCAACGCCAGTTTCCGCCTATCTCCACTCCGCGACCATGGTAAAGGCGGGCGTGTTCCTGCTGGCCAGACTCTGGCCGGTGCTTTCAGGTACCGAGGAATGGTTCTGGATCGTCGGCGGCGCGGGCGCTTGCACCTTGGTGCTCGGCGCTTTCGCCGCCATGTTCCAGAACGACCTCAAAGGGCTGCTGGCCTACTCCACCATCAGCCACCTGGGCCTGATCACCCTGCTGCTGGGCCTGAACAGCCCGCTTGCGGCGGTTGCCGCCGTGTTCCACATCCTCAACCACGCCACGTTCAAGGCCTCCTTGTTCATGGCTGCGGGGATCATCGACCATGAAAGCGGCACCCGTGACATCCGCCGCCTCAGTGGGCTGTTCCGCCTGATCCCCTTTACCGCCACCCTGGCCATGGTGGCCAGTGCCTCGATGGCCGGGGTGCCGTTGATGAACGGTTTCCTGTCCAAGGAAATGTTCTTCGCCGAGACCGTGTTCATCAGCGCGAGCGCCTGGATCGAGCTCGCCCTGCCGGTCATAGCCACCCTGGCCGGTACCTTCAGCGTGGCGTATGCGCTACGTTTCACGGTCGATGTATTCTTTGGCCCACCTGCCAAGGACCTGCCACACCAGCCCCATGAACCGCCACGCTGGATGCGCGCGCCGGTCGAGCTGCTGGTGCTGACGTGCCTGGTGGTCGGCATCTTCCCTGCCCAGTCGGTGGGCCCGCTGCTCGCCGCAGCGGCGCTGCCGGTAGTTGGCGGGACCTTGCCGGAATACAGCCTTGCCATCTGGCACGGCTGGAACGCACCGCTGATCATGAGCGTGATTGCCATGTGCGGTGGTGTCCTGCTCTATCTGGTGCTGCGTGAGCAACTGCGCCGCGGCCGCTTCCGTAATCCACCCTTGATCGAGCGCTTCAACGGCAAGCGCCTCTTCGAACATGGACAGGTCCACCTGATGCGCCTGGCGCGCCATGTCGAGTTGCTGCTGACTACCCGTCGTTTGCAGCCACAACTGTTCATGCTGGCCCTCATGGCATTCCTCGCCGGGCTGTTGCCCATGCTCTACAGCGGGCTCAGCTGGGGCGAGCGGCCCAAGATTCCCGGGTCCGGTGTGTTTGTCGCCCTGTGGGTGATCGCCATCGCCTGCGCCATCGGTGCCGCATGGCAGGCCAAGTACCATCGTCTTGCCGCTCTGACCATGGTCAGCGTCTGCGGCCTGATGACGTGCATCACCTTTGTCTGGTTCTCCGCGCCTGACCTGGCCCTGACCCAGCTGGTAGTCGAGGTGGTCACCACCGTGCTGATCCTGCTCGGGTTGCGCTGGCTGCCCCGGCGCATAGAGGGCGTATCGCCCTCGGCGGCGAGGCGTGCACGCCTGCGGCGTTTGCGCGACCTGCTGCTCGCAGCGCTGGTAGGCGGCGGCATGGCATTGCTTTCCTACTCCATGCTGACCCGCCCGACGCCTAACGATATTTCCACGTTCTACCTGAGCCGGGCTTTGCCAGAAGGGGGCGGTACCAATGTGGTAAACGTCATGCTGGTGGACTTCCGCGGCTTCGATACCCTCGGCGAGATCACTGTACTGGTGGCAGTCTCGCTGACCGTATTCGCCCTGCTGCGCCGCTTCCGTCCTCCGAAGGAAAGCATGCAGCTGCCGGCGCAGCAGCGCCAGCTGGCCCGGGATGTCGTGACTGACCTGATCAACCCACGGCACGCCACCGACACTGCATTGGGCTTCATGATGGTGCCAGCGGTGCTGGTGCGCCTGCTGCTGCCGATCGCCCTGCTGGTATCGATGTACCTGTTCATGCGCGGGCACAACCAACCAGGCGGCGGCTTCGTGGCCGGACTGGTGATGTCGGTCGCCTTCATTCTCCAGTACATGGTCGCCGGCACCCAGTGGGTCGAGGCGCAGATGAGCCTGCGCCCGCTGCGCTGGATGGGCACGGGGCTCTTGTGTGCCACGCTCACTGGCGTCGGCGCCATGGCCCTGGGCTATCCGTTCCTGACTACGCACACCGCGCACCTGAGCCTGCCTGTGCTGGGCGACATCCACGTGGCCAGCGCGCTGTTCTTCGACATCGGCGTGTATACCGTGGTTGTCGGTTCGACATTGCTGATCCTGACGGCCTTGGCGCACCAGTCGGTGCGTGCCTATCGTCCTGGAAGCCAGCCCAAAACCCGCCAAGCAGGAGCCGCCTGATGGAAGAAGTCATCGCAATCGCCATCGGCGTCATGGCCGCCTCGGGAGTCTGGCTGATCCTGCGGCCGCGTACCTATCAGGTGATCATGGGCCTGTGTCTGCTTTCCTATGGGGTGAACCTGTTCATCTTCAGCATGGGCAGCCTGTTCATCGGCAAGGAGCCCATCATCAAGGACGGCGTGCCCCAGGACTTGCTCAACTACACCGATCCCTTGCCCCAGGCACTGGTGCTGACCGCCATTGTCATCAGCTTTGCCATGACCGCACTGTTCCTGGTGGTGATGCTCGCGTCGCGCGGGTTGACCGGCACCGACCATGTCGATGGCCGGGAGCGCGACGAATGACGTGGATGAACCAACTGATCGTCATGCCTATCCTGCTGCCGCTGCTGACAGCAGCCCTGATGCTGCTGCTGGGTGAAAGGCACCGTCCGCTCAAGCGGCGACTCAACCTGTTCTCCAGTGTCTTGGGCCTGGCCATTGCCACCACCCTGCTGTTGTGGGTACGCGACCAAGGCCAGGCCGAGTCGATCGGCGTGTACCTGCCTGGCAACTGGCCAGCACCCTTCGGCATCGCGCTGGTGCTCGACCATCTTTCGGCACTGATGCTGGTGCTGACCGGGATCATCGCCGTCTGCGCGCTGCTCTTTGCACGGGCACGCTGGGACAGCGCCGGGGCCAGCTTCCACGCTTTGTTCCAGGTCCAGCTGATGGGCCTGTACGGCGCTTTCCTCACCGCCGACCTGTTCAACCTTTTCGTGTTCTTCGAGGTGCTGCTGGCAGCCTCCTACGGCTTGCTGCTGCACGGCTCCGGACGTGCGCGGGTCAAGGCGGGCTTGCACTACATCGCGATCAATCTGTTCGCTTCCTCCTTGTTCCTGATCGGCGCGGCGATGCTTTACGGCGTCACCGGCACCCTGAGCATGGCTGACCTGGCGTTGAAGATCCCGCTGGTTCCCGAAGCCGACCGCGGCCTTCTGCATGCGGGCGCCGCGATCCTGGCCATGGCTTTTCTGGTCAAGGCCGGCATCTGGCCGCTCAACTTCTGGCTGGTACCGGCCTATTCCTCAGCCAGCGCACCGGTAGCGGCGCTGTTCGCGATCATGACCAAAGTCGGCTTCTACGCGGTTCTGCGCCTATGGACCCTGCTTTTCTCGAGCCAGGCCGGTCCCTCGGCGTTCTTTGGCGGCCAGTGGTTGATCTATGCTGGCCTGATCACCCTGGCCATCGCCGCGTTCTCGATCCTTGCCGCTCAACGTCTGGAGCGCATGGCCGCGCTGAGCATCCTGGTATCAGCCGGCACCCTCATGTCGGCCATCGGCTTCGGTCAACCGGTGCTGACCGGCGGCGCCCTTTTCTACCTCGTGAGCTCAAGCCTGGCGCTCTGCGCGCTGTTCTTGCTGGCCGAACTGATTGAACGCTCGCGCTCTGCCAACGAAGCGCCGCTTGATGATGACGACGGGATGCCGCCTCCACTGGAGTCACTGCACCCTCCCAAAGGTATCAATCTCGATGACGAGCAGAAGGCGGTGATAGGCCAGGTAATTCCATGGACCATGGCCTTCCTGGGGTTGGGCTTCATTGCCTGCGCCTTGCTGATCATCGGCATGCCGCCGCTCTCAGGCTTCATCGGCAAGCTCAGCCTGATCAGCGCATTGTTCAACCCGCTCGGCCTCGGTGTGGCTACCGCCGAACCACTGTCGGCAGCAGGCTGGACGCTGGTCGCCCTGCTGGTCCTGTCCGGGCTGGCTTCGCTGATCGCCATGGGCCGGGTGGGCATCCAGCGTTTCTGGAAACCCGAGGAGCGCCCCTCGCCCGTGCTGCGCCGTTATGAGTGCCTGCCAATTGTGATTCTGCTGGGTCTGTGTCTGGTCTTGAGTTTCAAGGCCGAGCCGCTGCTGCGCTACACCCAGGACACTGCCGCCAGCCTGCAGACCCCCGATGGCTATATCGAAGCCGTATTGGGGACCCGTCCGGTCCCAGGCCCCACTTCCCGCGACACTGAGGTGCAGCCATGAGCCGAGTCTTCCCTGCACCCCTGCTGTCGCTTACGCTGTTTGTGCTGTGGCTGCTGCTGAATCTGTCCTTGAGCCCCGGCAACGTGCTGCTTGCTGCCATGCTGGCGATAATCGCTCCCCTGCTGATGGCGCCGCTGCGCCCGCAAGTTGCGCGTATCCGCAAGCCAGGCAGCATTGCCCGCTTGATGTTGCGGGTCGGCACCGATGTCGTGTTGTCGAACCTGCAAGTCGCGCGTGGCGTGCTCAGCGCGCGGCGACGCCCGCCGCGCTCGGTTTTCGTCCACATCCCTCTGGCGCTGCGTGACGCCCACGGCCTGGCAGCGCTGGCAATGATCACCACGGTCATCCCGGGCACCATCTGGTCGGAGCTGGCGCTGGACCGCAGCGTCTTGCTGCTGCATGTGTTCGACCTGGAGGACGAAGCGTCCTTCATCCAGCACTTCAAGGACACCTACGAGCGTCCGCTCATGGAGATTTTCGAATGACTGGCCTGCTCGCCAACGCCATTCTCGCCAGCCTGTTCATTTTCGCTACCGCCATGGCACTGGCACTGGTCAGGCTGTTCCGCGGTCCTTCCGCCCAGGACCGGGTCCTGGCGCTGGATTACCTGTACATCCTGGCCATGCTGATGATGTTGGTACTGGGGATTCGCTACGCCAGTGACACCTACTTCGAAGGTGCCCTGCTGATCGCCCTGTTCGGCTTCGTCGGCTCTTTCGCACTGGCCAAGTTCCTGCTGCGCGGTGAGGTGATTGAATGAACGAAAGTGCTGAACTGCCATTCTGGCTGGAGCTGACAACCGCAATCCTGCTGCTGACCGGCAGTGTCTTCGCCCTTGTCGGGGCGCTGGGGCTGGTGCGGCTCAAAGACTTCTTTCAGCGCATGCACCCGCCGGCGCTGGCATCGACCCTCGGTGCCTGGTGCGTTGCCCTGGCATCGATCATCTACTTTTCCGGGCTCAAGCAGAGCCCGGTGCTGCATGCCTGGCTGATTCCTGTTCTGCTGTCGATCACCGTGCCGGTGACCAC
The DNA here is from genome assembly GCF_056312565.1 of Pseudomonas sp. JE3303. Classification (NCBI taxonomy): domain Bacteria; kingdom Pseudomonadati; phylum Pseudomonadota; class Gammaproteobacteria; order Pseudomonadales; family Pseudomonadaceae; genus Pseudomonas; species Pseudomonas sp. JE3303. The sequence continues at coordinate 87,820 of NZ_JBWGIF010000016.1, read as the reverse complement.
CCTGCTGCTGGCCAGGGCGGCATTGTTCAGAAAACGCATGTCAGGAGATGACGTCCCTGCGGAAGTGAGCAGCGGCAAGGACAGCGGAAACTGAGACGAGGGCGCCTGCCCTCGCTGGTCATTCGCTGGCTTTGAAGGTGGTCAGTTCGCCCTTTCGCCACTTGGCGACCTTGGAGGTAGCTGCCTTGAGCACTTTGCCCAGGCCTTCCTCTACCTGCTGGTGAGCGGCGAACACCAGCATCACACCTTGGCCTTCGCGGAACACGATGCCATCACCTTCGGGGACCGTGACGAACGCATAGTCACCGACCCCATAGACGTTGAGCTTGATCTCGCGGAAACGGATCTCCAGCTTGCCGCCCTCACGACTGGGCAAGACCGCCGCGCGAAAGTGATCACCCACTTTCAATTCGAGCCGCTGCTTGTCATCGACCACCAACGCGGTGTCGGTATCGAGCTCGGCCATGTAAAGGCCCTCGGCATTCTGCTCGGTGATATAGACGAAACGCCCTTGAAACTGCCTGACCAACTTGGCCCGCAGATCGCCCAGGGCAAACAGGGCATGGGTATCCAGAGTGCTGACTGCCAATGAACAATTCCTCAAACCGATTACACTCCGTTGCCGCGCGGACAACATCACTGCGCGTGGCAACGGCACTTCAAAGTGGAAGTCACAAAGACTAATGGGTAAAGCCCGGCGCGTCTGTGCAGGCGGACGCAGAAGTGTGAAGGAATTCTCACACTTGCTTGAAGGTCAAGTCCGCGCTACAGATCCGGGAAAAGCGGGCGTACATATCACCTGCCCATTACAGGAAAAGGAATATGCACGAAAACACCGAAATCCGTCGAGAGGGGAAATGCATTTCTTACATCGTATTGACCCGCACGCATTAATACGCCCGGGCGGGAAATGCAAAAGGCCCCATGGATCGCTCCACAGGGCCTTTCTCCGGCTACAAGGTCAAACCTGGCGCTGGTGCTTGTCGATCTGCTCGTGACGCTCCTGCGCCTCGATGCAGTACTTGGTAGTCGGGCTGATCAGCAGGCGCTTCAAGCCGATCGGCTCGCCGCTGTCATCGCACCAGCCGAAGCTCTCGTCTGCGATTCGGCCCAGCGCCATTTCAAGCTGCGGCAGGGAGCGCTGGTCACGCTCGATAGCGTTGACCAGCCAGTGGCGCTCTTCCTCGACGGAGGCAGCGTCCGCCGGGTCCGCAGGGCTGTCCAGGCTCTCGATGGTGATGCGGCTCTGTTCGATGCGCTCCTGGGTCTCGATTTTCATCGACTGCAGCAACTCGGTGAAGAACGCCAACTGCGCGGCGTTCATGTAGTCATCGGCCGGCATGGCCAGCAACTTGTCCTTGGTCATCGACTTCTCTATAAAAATACGTGCATTTAGGCGAATCGGGTGCCACCGGCGAACGCGCGCCAGCGGCGGAATTCTTCAAGCACCATTCGGCACTCTATTTACAGGGGGCGGCAGTCTAAGGTGCCGCGTCGTACTGGGCAACCGAAATGACAGGGCAATCGACTGAAACGCAGCACAATCCGCTTATTGGCGATCAAAACACATGGATCGCCCGGTTTGACCAGCAACCCTGGCAAAGGTGCCCGCAACGGCCGCGCGGGTGCAGGTGGTAACTCGCCAGGGCCCAGGCAGCGGTCGACACTCGCCTGTCCCAGCTCAAAGTCAGCAACGAGTCGGTGCTCGAGACCTTGAACGCCAAACTGCGTGAGGACGCCGACACGCAGCAGGGCTACCTGGAGAAGATCGCGCAATTGGTCGCAGGTCAGCGGTCCTTGAACTGCGCTTCTCGCTTGGCGATGAAGGCCGCCATGCCTTCCTTCTGGTCTTCGCTGGCGAAGGCCGCGTGGAACACTCGCCGCTCGAAGCGCACACCCTCACTCAGGGAAACCTCGAACGCGCGATTGACGCTTTCCTTGACCATCATGCTCACCGGGATCGATTTGCTGGCAATGCCTGCAGCGACTTTCAAAGCCTCCTCCAGCAGTTCGGCCTGTGGCACTACGCGGGCGACCAGTCCAGCACGCTCAGCTTCGTCGGCGCCCATCAGACGGCCCGTCAGGCACAGTTCCATGGCCTTCGCCTTGCCTACAGCATGGGTCAGGCGCTGGGTACCGCCCATGCCCGGAAGCACGCCCAGGTTGATTTCCGGCTGGCCGAATCTGGCGTTATCGGCGGCAAGGATGAAATCGCACATCATCGCCAGTTCGCAGCCGCCGCCAAGGGCAAAACCCGATACCGCGGCGATGATCGGCTTGCGCCGGTTGGCAATGCGGTCGGCGTCATTGAACAGATCGTCGACATAGATCTGCGGATAGCTCAGCTCGGCCATTTCCTTGATGTCGGCGCCTGCCGCAAACGCCTTGGCAGAGCCGGTCAATACCACGCAGCCGATGCCGGGGTCTTTGTCCAGCTGGTCCAAGGCCTGGTTGAGCTCCCCCATCAACTGCGCGTTCAAGGCGTTGAGCGCCTGCGGCCGGTTGAGCGTGATCAGGCCGACCCTGCCGTGGATGTCCAACAAAATGGTTTCGAATGCCATGCTGCCTGCTCCTTCAAAGATTGCGCGCAATGACCATGCGCTGAATGTCGCTGGTGCCTTCGTAAATCTGGCAGACGCGGACGTCTCGGTAGATGCGCTCCAACGGGAAGTCGCTCAGATAGCCATATCCTCCCAGGGTCTGCAAGGCATCGGAGCACACCTGCTCGGCCATTTCCGAGGCAAACAGCTTGGCCATCGAGGCTTCGACCAGCGCCGGCCGCCCGGCATCGCGCAGCGCCGCGGCGTGCAGCACCATCTGCCGGGCGACGGCGATGCGGGTGGCCATGTCGGCCAGGCGGAAGGCCACGGCCTGGTGCTCGACCAGAGCCTTGCCGAAGCTTTGCCGCTCGCGGGCATAGTCGCGCGCTGCTTCGAAGGCAGCCCGGGCCATGCCCACCGACTGCGCGGCAATGCCGATGCGTCCGCCCTCGAGGTTGGCCAGCGCGATGCGATACCCCTCGCCTTCCTCGCCCAGACGGTTGGCAACCGGCAGGCGCAGGTTGTCGAAGACGATCTGGCAGGTGTCGGAAGCGTGCTGTCCCAGTTTGTGTTCGACCCTTGCCACCTGGTAGCCCGATGAGTCGGTCGGCACGATGAAGGCGCTGATGCCGCGCTTGCCCGCTTCGGGGTCGGTGACGGCGAAGACGATCACCACGCCGGCGCTTTGTCCGGATGTGATGAACTGCTTGCTGCCGTTGAGCACGTAATGGTCGCCGTCCCGGCGCGCACGGCTTTTCAGGCTGCTGGCGTCGGAGCCCGCCTGGGGCTCGGTAAGGGCGAAGGCTCCGAGCATTGATCCACTGGCGAGGGGCCTGAGAAACTGTTGTTTCTGCGCTTCGTTGCCGAACCTGAGAATAGGCACGCAGCCGACCGAATTGTGCACACTCATGATGGTCGAGCAGGCTCCGTCGCCTGCAGCGATTTCCTCGAGGGCCATGGCATAGGCAACATAACCCGTGTCGCTGCCACCCCACTCCTCGGGCACCAGCATGCCGAACAGTCCCATGGCGGCCATTTCGTCGATCGCCTCGCGGGGGAAGCGGTGTTCGCGGTCCCATTGCTCGGCGAAGGGTTTCAGGCGTTGCTGGGCGAAGGCACGGACCGCGTCACTGATCTGTTGTTGTTCTTCGTTGACTAGCATGGACACCTCAGTACAGGCACTCGACAGCCATGGCCGTGGCCTCGCCACCCCCGATACAGATGGCCGCGACGCCGCGGCGCAGATTGTTCTGGCGCAGGGCTGACAACAGGGTCACCAGGATCCGGGCACCCGAGGCACCGATGGGATGGCCAAGTGCGCAGGCGCCCCCATGGATGTTGACCTTGTCATGGGGCAGGTCCAGGTGCTTCATCGCGGCCAGCGTGACCACCGCGAATGCTTCGTTGATCTCGAACAGGTCGACTTCACCCAGCTGCCAGCCCGTGCGCTTCATCAACCGCTCGATGGCGCCGATCGGTGCACTGGGAAACAGCGCGGGGGCGTCGGCGAAATCGGCGTGGCCGTGAATCACCGCCAGCGGCTTGAGCCCACGCCGCTCGGCTTGGGAACGGCGCATCAGCACCAGCGCCGCGGCGCCATCGGAGATAGAGCTCGAGTTTGCCGCGGTCACGGTGCCGCCCTCGCGGAACGCCGGCTTCAACTGGGGAATCTTGTCCAGGCGCGCCTTGGGTGGTTGCTCATCCTGGCTGACCATGCGCTGCGCCTTGCCATCGGAGACCTGGACCGGAACAATCTCGGCGGCAAAGCTGCCGTCCTCGATCGCCCGCTGGGCGCGCGTCAGCGAAGAGATGGCGAAGTCGTCCTGAGCGTGGCGGCTGAAGCCATTGGCCTCGGCGCAGTCCTCGGCGAAGGTACCCATCAGACGGCCCTTGTCGTAAGCATCCTCAAGGCCATCGAAGAACATGTGGTCGATGATCTTGCCGTGCCCCATGCGATAGCCGCTGCGCGCCTTTTCCAGCAGGTAGGGCGCGTTGGACATGCTTTCCATGCCTCCGGCGACCACTACCTCGGCGCTGCCGGCAAGCAACAGGTCATGCGCCATGATCGCCGCCTGCATCCCCGAGCCACACATCTTGTTGAGGGTGGTGCAGGTGGTGCCGTTATCCAGTCCGGCACCCAGCGCAGCCTGACGCGCAGGCGCCTGGCCGAGCCCTGCGGGCAGCACGCAGCCGAACAGCACCTGCTCGACCGCACTGGCATCGATGCCGGCACGCTCGACGGCGCCACGGATGGCTGCAGCGCCCAGTTGCGGTGCGGTGAGGCTCTTCAGATCGCCCTGCAGGCCGCCAATGGGGGTGCGCACGGCGCTGACGATTACAATCGGATCATTTACTGGGGTCATGAAAGATTCTCCTTATTTGGCAGCCATGCGCAGGGCGCCGTCGAGGCGGATGACCTCGCCGTTGAGCATGCTGTTCTCGATGATATGGCGGGCGAGCGCCGCGTATTCCTGCGGGCGGCCCAGACGCGTGGGAAAAGGCACGCCAGCGGACAGCGAGTCGCGCACTTCCTGAGGCATACCTGCCATCATCGGCGTCTCGAAGATGCCGGGGGCGATGGTCATCACGCGGATGCCAAAGCGCGCCAGCTCGCGGGCCACCGGCAAGGTCAGGCTGGCGATGGCGCCCTTGGAGGCGGCATAGGCGGCCTGGCCGATCTGCCCGTCGTAGGCGGCGATCGAGGCAGTATTGATGATTATTCCGCGCTCACCGTCCTCGCCCGCCGGTCCCTCGGCCATGGCGGCGGCCGTCAGGCGCAGCAGGTTGAAGCTGCCGACCAGATTGATGTTTATCACCCGGGCAAAGCTGTCGAGGCCATGCGGTCCCTGCTTGCCCAGGACCTTTTCGGCGCCGACTATGCCAGCGCAGTTGACCAGCCCATGCAAGCTGTCAAAAGCGCTCATGGCGGCGTCCACCGCCGCCTTGGCCGCAGCCTCGTCGCTGATGTCGGCGACCGCGAAACGTGCCCGGTCGCCCAGGGCGTGGGCCTTGGCAGCGACTGCTTCGGCATTGAGATCGACCAGCATCACACGGGCGCCGGCCTCGATGAGCATGTCCGCGGTGGCGGCACCCAGCCCCGAGGCCGCGCCGCTGACAATGAAATTGCTGTGGGCTATCTGCATGGCGTTTTTCCTTGAGGCGCTGGCAGTGGGCGCCAGCACCCGGCGTGTTGTTATTGGAGTGCCCTGAGGTCTGAAGATAGTCGCGCTGCGCCCTATGGGACGCAATGGCCAAACCTGTCAATTTTTGTGACTGGTTGGCCACCTGGGTTCAGCGCCCTCCCGCCTTCTGCGCCGCCAACGCCTGTTCGGTGAGGGTCAGAAACAGCGCGTCCAGCGCCGCCTGGCGTTCGTGGGACAGTTGGTTGATCCGCTGCAGATAGATGCCCTCTTCGAGGCTGTCCTGCTGCGCGCCCAACGTTTCCAGCCGCTCCCAGAACTGCTGCTCCACATCCTCGAAACGCTGCGTGTTCTCACTCCTCAGGTACTCCTGCCAGAAATCCCGCTTCGCCACATAAAGGGGCAACGCGTCTGATGCTTCGGCCAACTGCACGGTCTGCGCGGCTTGGTCAAGCAGGGCCTGGGTTACCCCGGAAATCGGCTCGAACTGCATGGTTCGCGGCTGGCCTGGCAGCTTCAGCCGCTGGGCAAGTCCAGTGCGATAGGCCAGGCTTACCTCGACCTCATCCACGCTCTGGCCTGCGTCCAGGCGCGCCGCTATGTCGTCACGGGCAAATTGCTCGACGCGATCCAGGCGGAACAGCCGCCGGGCCATGTCAAGACGCGCAGACAGGCCCTCGCCGGGCGCATGCTGTTTCAGCGCCCTGGCGATCAGCACCCGCACTTCCAGCGTGCTGAAGCAGGACGCCACACTGTCCACGCATGTGCGTGGGCTGCTGGCAAGGTTGAATATTTCCTCGCGCAGAGCGCTTTCGCTACCCACGGCGTCAAGCACATCGGCCACGCGCCGCTGCAGGTCCTCACGACTCAAGCTGAAATCGCTGGTTCGCGTCAACTGGTCCAGCACATCGAAGAATTCAGCGCTGCCCGCCTCTGCCATCAACTGTTCCCACAACAGGCGATGCTGCCCTGCTGCTCCAGCGTCCAGGCCTTGCACCCAATGCTCTTGGGACCAGCCGGGACTCTGTTCGTCGATCACCGGGGCGGGCAATGGTCCCGGCAGCATCATGCTATCGCGCACGGCGATGGGAAGGGGATTGCCTTCCAGCAACAACCTGCGGCGAAAGGCACGTTCAGCGTCAAGAATCGCCTGGGGCACGGAAGAAAGCTGGTTGTCGCGCAGATCAGCGGCCTCCAGAAAAGCGCACCATCGCAAGCCAGGCGGGAACGTCTGCAACTGGCAGCTGCGCAGGTTGAGTTCGGTCAAGGAAGAGAGTGGATTGAAATGCAGGCTTATCAAGCCTAGCGGGTTATGGCTGAGGTCAAGCACGCGCAGGTGCCGCAAGCTGTCCAGGACCGTAGCGGCGGGACCTGTCATGCGAATCTCGTTGTGCCGAAGGTGAAGCTCGCGCAGGTCGGACAGGCCTGACAGCCCGGGTGGAAGGCTCTGCAGACCATTGTTGTTCAACCAGATCTTGCGCAGCCGGGAGAAACAGCCGAGGAAACTCGCAGGCAGCTGCTGCAGGCGCATGCCCGACAGATCCAGTTCCAGGATGTGCGAGAAGTCGGTGCCGGCGGGCAGCGCAGGCAACTGGCCAACCTCGACCCCCGACAAGTCAAGGCGCATACCGATAGGAAGGGCGTTGGGGCCCAGCACTGTATCGCCCTGCGCTCGCCAACTGCGGCGCAGCGCATGACGGACGAACCGCCGCTGGGTGCGACTGGCAGACCCCAGCTCGGTCGCCCAGCGGCTGATGGCGCGGTCGAAACGCCGGTAGGACTGTTCCAGGCGCAGCAGTTCGGAGAACGGCGTGATCGACCCCGAGCACAGGATCTCAAGGTAAGTGTCAACCTGTTGATCATTGAAGCCTGGGTAAAGCGAACGGATCCGGTTGCGCAGGACGCTCTGGGGGTTGTTCCCGGCTATCCTCCTGCCGCTCAGGACGTACCCGAGACGGCCATCGTGCAGGCGCTCTGGCCTCTTGAACCATGGCCTGATCTCCCGCAGCCCTGCGAGCGGCAGGAGGTCGTGCCGGCTGCGCGGCAGCCACGCCTGCACATCGGCACGCATTTGCATGCCACCTGACTCGCCCGCCCACCCCAGGCGCTCCGCCTCCCTGAGCGTGAGCAATGCGGCCAAGGTTTCGAACAGCCCCTGTGGTTGCGCGATATCGATTTCCAGCATCTTTCCATGCCCGTCATAGGGCAGTACGAGACCGTCGCGCCTGACCAGGACTACCCAGCGCCCCAAGGCGGGCCGGGGATCCAGGCGGGAGAGCAAGGGACCGGCATCGGAGCCGTCGCGCACTTCGAGATTCAGCGCGGACGGCCAGCCCTGGCGCCGTCGCAGAAACGTGAAGACCAGCTCCAACGTATCATTGCTGTGACTGTCGCGCAGGTACAACGCCTCGACCATGCGTGTGACCCGGGCCGATTGCAGTGCCGCACGGGCGTGCTCGGCCAACGCCAGAGGCAGGCGCGAATCATCAGTCATGCGCTGGCGTTGCGCAGCAGTGGCTGTTTTCAGCACATCCAGCGCATAGGCATCGGGCAGTCCCGGGAAATCGCGCTGGACAAGCGCGAGCAACCCCTCGGCGGGCAGGTAGCGCCGGGAAAAATGCTCAAGCAGGCGTGAACGCCAGAGCGGCGCGTCCTGCAACAGCAACTGACGCATACCGGCCTCGTCATCGACGGGTTCCGAGAGCTGCTCGCGACACCAGGCCAGCCATTGCGCATCGGGCGGGAAATCGGTGTCCGCGGCCAGGCGCGCAAAGAATACCTCCAGCTGGCCGGCCACTGCGTCGCGCTCCAGAGTGTCACGCAGCGCCACGGGCAGAGGTCGGCTTTCCACCAGCAGGCCACGCAGCGCGTCCTCATCGAAACCGGCGACGCGCAGGATGCGGCCAACCCGCGGGCTGTCGAATCGCTCGGCACCTGGCCAGAGCCGGGTCAGCAGATAGCCTTCGCCCTGCCACTCCAGCGGTCGCTCGCCAGATACGCGCCAAGCACATTGGCCATTGTGTTCCATCACTGGACCGTATGCGTCATCCCGTTCGGGATGATGCAAGCGCCACGTCGATCGGCCTTCGACCTGCCGCACTTCATGGCTTGCCCCCTCGTGCCGCCAGAAGTACCGCTGCCCGTTGCTGTACAAGCCGTTATCTTGCAACTGCAGGTTCTCGGGCTCCATCTGGACGCGGTAGACGCTGAGGTCGTTGGACCATAGCCGCTTGTCAGCCGAGTCCAGTTCGACTGGCTCGAGCTCATCGACGAAGCGCCCACGCGTGAAACCATGCGCCACCGCAGTTGCCGCGCCTGTCACTCCCGCGACGACCACCGTCTCAGCCACGCCCAGCATGTGCTGCATGGCTTCATGCTGATGGCCCTGGGACCAGTCCTGGGCGCCTTCATAGACCTCAGCCAGGGTATGCACCACCATTTGCCCGAACAGCAGCTCCCCGACCACCGGCAGGAACAGCCCCGCCTGGTTGAGGATACCGAGCCCCACACTTTCCAATGCCTCGATCCTTTCCTCCGACGCCGCATGATCGGCATCGGCAGTTGGCACCAGCAACAGCCGGGCGTCGTCCTTGATCCGCGCCACCTGCTGAGCCGCCAGGCTGACAAAGATTTCGTCTTCCGGCGCTCGGCCCTGAGGCGCAAGGTCTGGCACGGCATCGTTCAGGCGCAGTGAAAGCAGCGACAGGAAAGCAGGCCTTTGGCGCAGCGCAATCAGGCGGGAGAAGCGTTGCTGATATTCAGCGTCCTTGAGACATACCGCCAGCTCGGCGCCAAGCGCTTTCCAAGAAGCATGACGGCGCAGCGGCTGCCCGTTTACATCTGGCAGGTAGAGCAGGACGCCTCCGGGCTGCCCGCTGGCGTCACGCAGCTCCACGGCCAGCGCACCCTCCACGGGTTGATCAAGCACTCGCAACAAGAGCACGCGCTGGCGCCCCGCCGCTTGTTGGTCCTGCGGTTCATCCACCAGACGTTTCAAACATTCGAGATCGTCCCTGTGAAGCTGGCCCTTGAGAGCCGCGATCTCCGCAGCCATCGCCAGGCCATTGCCTTTGTCCGCAGCCAACTGCGCCTGGGTCGCTACATTGAATACGCGGGAAAGCAGTGCCTGATACCTGGCGCCGGTATCCACCGACCGGCACAACTGGGCTATCTCGGCCAGACGGTCGGAGAGCTCCGCTTCCTGCGCATCATCCTCGACCAGCGCACTGCCGACGTAGTACGACACATTGTCCTGAAAATTCTGCATCAACCGCTGCAGTGCCGGCGCACGCACGTAGATGATTTCATCGTCGGGCAAGCCGCCGCCTGGAGGAACCGAGAAGCGCCGCCTGACCTCTCGCCAGCGTGCCTGGCGCAGATCGACCGTCAGGGCCAGCTGCCCTGACAGTTCGCGCCTCAGCAGGCTGGACGCGAAGCTGTCGGGGGGCGTCAGGTGGCGCTTGGCAAGGTTGAGCTGCTCGCGGCTGACGTTGCAGGCGGCAAAGCGCTGGCGCAAGGCCCGGATGTCGGCAAGCGAGGCTTGGGCAAGCCAGGGCGGCAGTATCTCCTTGATGAAATCATCGGTCGCCGTTGCGGCGCTGTCAGGCGCAGTCAGTGCAGTGGGTGTATCCGTCATGGCAGTGATCCTTGTCCTCTGAAAGGGTCGGTCACTGTATGCAGCTGGTCTGCTCGGTCGAAGCGGGAAGTCAGCCCCCGGGCGAAGCTACCGTCAGCCCGCGTTGATGAGCTTCACCCACGCGGCAAACTTGTCGATGAAGGTCTGCAGGAACGGGCGCGTCTTGTCACCCAGCTTGCCCGTCTCCTCGAACAGACTGGCGGCCCCGCCCAGGTAGGCTTCTGGCATCTGCATGCAAGGCATGTCAAGGAACACCAGGGACTGGCGCAGGTGGTGATTGGCACCAAACCCCCCGATGGCACCCGGCGACACGCTGATCACCGCAGTCGGCTTGCCGTTCCAGGCACTGTGCCCGTATGGCCGGGAACCGACGTCGATGGCATTTTTCAATACGCCAGGGACCGAGCGGTTGTACTCGGGGGTGACAAACAGCACCGCGTCGCTTTGGCCGATCTGTGCGCGAAAGCGCTTGTAGGTCTCGGGCGGATCGACGTCGATATCTTCGTTGTACAACGCCAGGTCGCCTATCTCGACGATCTTCAGCTCCAAACCGGGAGGCGCCAGCTGCGCTAATGCCAGTGCCACCTTGCGGTTGTAGGAATCCTTGCGCAAACTGCCTACCAGGACCGCTACCGAATACTCCTTGCTCATGGAATTCTCCACCTTTGCTGGATGAAAGTGACGCAGTAGGTATAGATGACCGTCCTATCCGCTCTTTAGTTTTTTTCCTGCGGTCGAAAACTTCCCAGCCTGGGTGGTGGTCTATGCCTGCAGACGATGTTCACTTTTCTAGAGGTTGTACGGTAAATGACAGCAGTACTGGTTGGTCAATTTCATGCACGGGACGCCGAGGGCCGCGTCTACCCCGTCCATGAGTTCCAGGAAGCCACCCTTCTGGCTGACGGCAGTGCGTCCTCCGCACCTGTCACTACTTACCGCCTGGCGATCGGGGACCGGGTCAATCACCTGGGTGACGACCGCTTCGAGCTGGCCCAGAGCGGCGTCGAAATCATCCGCATCCCCTGACTTGCCTACTGCCGTACGCAATCGACGGTGTAGCAGCGTTCCTGTCCTGCGTCGTCGCATTGCAGGCCATGTACATCGGCATTGAATCCAGGGAACCCGTTGTCGAACGCACGGGCGAACGACAGGTAGTCGATGATCGAGCGGGTGCCTTCGGTGAAGCGCTCGCCCGGCATGATCAAGGGAATGCCGGGTGGATACGGCACCAGCATCACCGCAGCCACCCGGCCCATCAGCTGTTCGATTGGTACCGCATCCACCTCCCCACGCACCAGATGGTCGTAGGCCTGGGACGGCGTCATTGCCACGTCGGGCAACCGCGTGAAAAGGCGCTTCAGTTGCTTGGCGGTGGCGTTGCTGCGGTAGCAGTCATGCAACTGGTCGCACAGATCGCGCAGGCCTAGCCTCTGGTAGCGCAGCGGATCGATCCCGGCAATGCATGGCAGGCATTGACTGAGTGCAGTGTTGGCGTCGTAATGGCGCTTGAACTCCAGCAACTCGGTCAGCAAGGTGCTCCATTTGCCCTTGGTGATACCCATGGAGAAGAGCACCAGAAAGCTGTAGAGCCCGGTCTTTTCCACCACGAGTCCTCGCTCCCAGAGAAACTTGCTGACCACCGCTGCCGGTATGCCACGTTCACCCAGCACCCCATCGGCATCGAGCCCTGGCATCACCAGGGTCACCTTGAGCGGGTCGAGCAGCACGTAGTCCTCGGCCACTTCGCCAAAACCATGCCATGGAGCGCCCGGCTGCAGTAGCCAGTCCCCGGCGACAGGGCCCTGGGCGCCGTCCACGGCAGGCGGCTGCCAGATGCTGAACCACCAGTCCTCGGCGCTGATGTGCTCGCGCAGCTTCGCCAACGCGCGGCGAAAGCTCAGCGCCTCATCGAACATCTCCTGCAGCAGCGAGCGTCCCGCAGGCCCTTCCATCATCGTTGAGGCGACGTCCAGTGAGGCAAGGATGCTGTACTGCGGCGAGGTAGAGGTATGCATCATGAACGCTTCGTTGAAGCGATCGCGGTCGAGCGGGCGCACGCCACCGTCCTGCACGTGAATCATCGAGGCCTGGCTGAAGGCAGCCAGCAGCTTGTGGGTCGAATGGGTACTGAACAGCAGCGGGCTGTCATCGCTGCGCGGGGTGCCCATGGCGAAACGCCCGGCGAAGAATTCGTGAAACGCCGCGTAGGCAAACCAGGCTTCATCGAAATGCAGCACCTCGACGCTGGCGCCCAGCAGCTGCTTGATCTGCCCAGCGTGGTAACACAGTCCGTCGTAGGTCGAGTTGGTCACAACCGCCAGTTTGATCCGCGCCGTCCTCCCACGTGCCAGGGGATTGGCGTCGATCTTGGCCTGGATCGACCCGGGGCTGAACTCGCTCGGCGGAATCGGACCGATGATGCCGAGCTCGTTGCGTTCGGGAGACAGGTACAAGGGGATGGCCCCGGTCATGATGATCGCGTGGACCACCGACTTGTGGCAATTACGGTCTACCAGCACCAGGTCGTCACGGCCTACCATCGAATGCCAGACAATCTTGTTGGCGGTCGAGGTGCCGTTGATCACGAAGAACGTGTGATCAGCGCCAAAGTTGCGTGCGGCGCGGGCTTCGGCTTCGGCCAGGGGGCCCGTATGGTCGAGCAGCGAGCCCAGCTCCGGCACCGAGACCGACAGGTCCGAGCGCAGTGTGTTCTCCCCGAAGAACTGATGAAAAGCCTGCCCGACCGGGCTTTTGCGGTAGGCCACTCCGCCGCCATGACCAGGGGTGTGCCATGAATAGTTGGACTGCGCGGTATGCTGCACCAGCGCCTTGAAAAACGGCGGCAACAGGCCATCGAGGTAGCTATGCGCAGCGCGCGCGACCTGCCGCGCCAGAAAGGGCACGGTGTCTTCGAACAGGTAGAGGATACCGCGCAGCTGGTTCAGTTCACCCATGGCCTCGGCGGGGGCGTTCTCCAGGGTCACCTGCTCGCCCAAGGCGAAAATCGGCAGGTCTGGCGAGCGCAGCCGTACCAGGCGAATCAGCTCGGTCATGTTCTGCAGCAGATGGGTATTCTCGCCAATGCCCTCAGCGGCGACCAGCACGCACGCCAGCCCGTGATGGGTCGCGGCGACCAGCCGCGCCTCGGCATGGTTGGCGGCGGGCAGGATGGTGAAGCCATCCTGGCTCAGCTCCTGCGCAATCCCGCGCACCCGTTCACCGGCGACGCTGTCGGCCTTGATGTCGCGATGGACAATCAGGATTGGAAACTTGAGGTCCTTGTACATGGGCATTCCTCGCCTGAAGGACAGTTGCGTCCTTTCAGGGTAGAAGCTGCCCAGCCAGGGTGCCCGCTTTTGCCTCAGCCCGCTTCGCCCAGGGTTTGCCACAGGGCCGGGCCGCCGGCCGACCTGGCCACCACTTCGAGCCGTGCCTGATGCGCCGCGAGCTCATCGGGGGTGGCGCGGACGATGCGCCCCGGCTGGCGGCTGGCCGGCAGGCGGCGGATCTCGCTGCCGCCAGTGCCCTGCCCGTTTTCATCGCCGTCCGCGCCATCGCCTGCCAGCGACAGGGTGGTCTGCCCGCCGGTCATGCTCAGGTAGACATCGGCCAGCAGCTCGGAGTCGAGCAAGGCGCCGTGCAGTTCGCGGCCCGAGTTGTCGATGCCGTAGCGCTTGCACAAGGCATCGAGGCTGTTGCGCTGACCCGGATGACGGGCCCGGGCCATCATCAAGGTATCGAGAATGGTGCAGTGCTTGGCGATGTCGGCGCGGTCGTGCTGACCAGCCAGGGCGAACTCGCTGTTGATGAAGCCAACGTCGAACGCCGCGTTGTGGATGATCAGCTGCGCGCCCTGGATGAACTCGAAGAACTCGTCGGCAACCTCGGCAAAGCGCGGCTTGTCGAGCAGGAAGCTGTCGGTGATACCGTGGACGCCAATGGCGCCTTCATCACTCTCGCGGTCAGGCTGGAGATAGACGTGGAAGTTGCGCCCGGTCAGCCGGCGGCCGATCACCTCGACGCACCCGATCTCGATGATCCGGTGGCCGTCGCTGACCGGCATGCCGGTGGTTTCGGTGTCGAGGACTACCGACCTGCTGTTGGGTTGTTCCACGTCGGGGACTCCGCTGCTGCGTATTCTGCAAAGCCGGGCATTGTACCGCAGCTCAGCGCAGGCCGCGCACCTCATCGACGCCGCGATTCGCCAACTGGTCGGCGCGTTCGTTGCCTGGGTGGCCGATGTGACCACGCACCCATTTCCACGTGACCTTGTGGCGCGCGACCTGGGCATCCAGCAACTGCCACAGGTCGGCGTTTTTCACCGGCTCCTTGGCCGCAGTCTTCCAGCCGCGCTTCTTCCAGTTGACCATCCACTCGGTGATGCCTTTCATCACGTACTGCGAGTCGGTGACCAGCAGCACCTCGCATTCGCGCTTGAGCGCCTCCAGGCCCTGGATTGCGGCCATCAGCTCCATGCGGTTGTTGGTGGTTTCACGCTCGCCGCCCCACAACTCCTTCTCGACGCCCTTGCAGACCAGCAGCGCGCCCCAGCCACCCGGGCCAGGATTGCCCTTGCAGGCACCATCGGTGTAAAGCTCGACCGTATCGCTCATGTACCGCCTTCATTGTTCAGGTAATCAGTGGCCAGCGGGCCGCTCAAGGCTCCAGGTTGCGCCGGTTGACCTTGGCCATCGGCAACGGCAGCAGCTTGCCCATCGGCTCGCGACGCTCCTGGCGCAGCGGCCGCAGACCGACCACCATCTTGCGCGCCACCAGCAGATAGACCCCGCCGCCAGTGCTCTGCCAGCGTCCCGCCACCCGTTCCCAGCCCGCCAGGCGTTGTTGCCAGGCCGGCGAGGCAAGCGGCGGACGATAGCACCCGAATCGGCGTTTCTCCAGCGCGAATCCCAGCAGATTGAGCCAGTCGCCGACCCTGGAAGCCGAGATGCAACGCGCCTTGCGCAAGGCGCCGTGGCCAAACAGGCGACGTACGCCCCAGCTGCTCCAGGGGTTGATGCCGATGATCAGCAGATGACCGCCCGGGCGCACACTGCTGGCGGCCTGGCGGAGCAGACCGTGGGGGGACAGGCTGAAATCCAGGCCGTGCTGCAGCACCACAACGTCGGCGGCATGCTCGCCCAAGGGCCATGCCTGCTCCTCGCAGACGATCTCGACCCCCGGCAGCGGCGCACCCAGGCGCACGTTGCGCTGCACCTGAGGCGCTGCGGGAGGCGCCTCGGCACAGGGGCCGTAGTGCACCAGGAAACCACCGAAATAGCGCGCGAGTTCATCTTCGAGCAGCTTGTGTTCTTCCTGCAGCATCAGCCGGCCCAGTGGCCCGTTGAACCAGTCACGGGCAAGGCTGATCAGTTCGACCCAGTCGGGATCGGCCTGGGCAAAGGCTTTGTCGGTCATTGAGCTCTCCTCGAAGGTTCTCTGCCCGCGTCATCGCGGCTAAGATGCCCTCATGTCCCACGCATTGGCGATAGCACCATGATACAGATCGACGCTCTACCCGCTTTCTCGGACAACTACATATGGTTGTTACAGGATACTGCCAAACGTCGCTGCGCGGTGGTTGATCCGGGTGACGCTGCGCCAGTGCTGGCATGGCTGCAGGCGAATCCTGACTGGGTACTGGAGGACATCCTCATCACCCATCACCACCATGACCACGTCGGCGGTGTCGAGGCCATCAAGCGCGCCACCGGAGCGCGGGTATGCGGGCCCGCCAACGAGCGCATCCCGGCGCGCGACCTAGCTGTGGAGGACGGTCAGCAGGTGCGTGTACTGGGGCTCGAGCTTCAAGTAATGGCGGTCCCCGGCCATACCCTCGGGCATATCGCCTACTACACCGCGCAGGCACCGGTCCCGCTTCTGTTTCCAGGCGACACGCTGTTCGCCGCAGGTTGCGGCCGCCTGTTCGAAGGCACGCCTGCCCAGATGCACCAGTCCCTCGGCCGCCTGGCCGCCCTTCCTGGTGAAACGCTGATCTACTGCGCTCACGAGTACACCCTTGCCAACCTGCGCTTCGCTTGCGTGGTGGACCCGGAAAACTCGAGCGTTGTACAGCGTTTGGAAGACGTTACCCGGCTGCGCGCCGAAGATCGCATCACCTTGCCTTCCAATATCGCGCTTGAGCGCCTGACCAATCCATTTCTTCGCATAACTGAAACATCCGTTAAACAAAAAATAGACGAATGGGCTGGGCACGCAAACGATGGTCCCGTGGCCGTTTTTGCTGCCTTGAGGCGCTGGAAAGACGGCTTCTGATAATCTCAAGATATATCGAAAGGGTCGGTCAAAGGTTGACCAGGCAAGGGGTGGTTCCTAGAATCCCCCAACTTTTTGCCCGGATAACTGTCCAAGCCGATGCCATCCTGTAGCCGCAAGACCGCTCATTCCGTCGCCCTGACGCGCCTGGCCCAAGCCAGCGTTCTCGCCTTGGCCGCCACATTGGTGGGCTGCCAGAGCAATGCTCGGGTCGACGAAACCGACAGCGTACGCGCGCACAAGTATCAGGCGCGGATAAAGCCCAAGCCTGTGATCATCGCGGTCAAGCCGGTCGAGCAGGCCCCGCAGGATGTCTGGGAGCGCATGCGCCAGGGCTTCGCCTTGCAGGATGTGATCGGCGTCAACCCGCGCATCGAGCAGCAGCGCCTGTGGTTCGCCAGCAACCCGTCATTCCTCGAGACCGCTGGCGAGCGGGGCAGTCTCTACCTGCACTACATCGTCGAGCGTCTCGAAGAGCGCGACATGCCGCTGGAGCTGGCGCTGCTGCCAGCCATCGAAAGCGCCTACAACCCAATGGCCTATTCGCGCGCCCATGCGGTCGGACTGTGGCAGTTCATCCCGTCCACCGGGCGCCATTTCAACCTGCGTCAGACCAGCTTCTACGACGGCCGCCGCGACATCACTGCATCGACCAACGCAGCGCTGGATTACCTGTCGCGCCTGCACGACATGTTCAACGGTGACTGGCTGCTGGCCATGGCCGCCTACAACGCTGGCGAGGGCACTGTCAGCCGCGCCATCGAACGCAACGAAAAGCTCGGCCTGCCCACGGATTTCTGGAACCTGCCGCTGCCCCAGGAAACGCGCAACTACGTACCCAAGCTGCTGGCCTTGTCGCAGGTGGTACTAACCCCCGAAGCCTACGGCGTCAACCTGAGCCCGGTGGCCAACGAGCCCTACTTCGAAGCCGTCGCCATCAACGACCGCCTGGACCTGTCGCGCGTGGCCGCGTTCTCCGGCATCGACGAAGACGAGCTGATCCAGCTCAACCCGGCCTTCAAGAAGCGCATGACCGTGGACGGGCCCAAGCAGCTGCTGGTGCCGACGGCCAAGGCGCAACTGCTGACCGACAGCCTGTCGAACCTCAAGCCTGAACAGCTGCTTGCCTTGCAGCCCAAGAAGGCAGTCTTCGAGACGGCGTTGGCAGAGGCCTCGGCCCCCGTTGCGGGCAGCCGCAGCTACCGGGTCAAGCGTGGCGACAACCTGGGCAGCATTGCCCGCGCCAACCGTGTGTCGGTCAAGGAGCTGCAGCGCTGGAACCGCATCTCCGGTTCGCGCCTGAAGACCGGCCAGGTGCTCGCGCTGCGCGGTGGCTCGGCCCCGGCCAGCGCCAGTGCGGGCAAGCTTGCCGCCAACAAGCAGCGCTCGACCCAGTACAAGGTGCGCAAGGGTGATTCGATGTACCTCGTTGCCAAGCGCTTCAATGTCGAGATGAAGCACCTCAAGCGCTGGAATCCGCGCAGCGGACATGCGCTCAAGCCTGGACAGACGCTTACCGTTTACGTCGGACACTGATGCACTCCCCGCAGGACCTGAATCCGGGTCCTGCGCACTGCTCTTTTTCCATCCCATACAAGCTGTTACTGTACCCCGACAAAGCCCAAGCCGCCTGGATCGGATAACAGACTTGATACGTCCCCTCCTGTTGCTGACATTGAGCCTGGTCTTGAGCTTTCCCGCAGGCGCGACGGTCAGCGAAAGCCACGGTTACGCCCAGTTCGGCACGCTCAAGTATCCGGCCACCTTCACCCACTTCGACTGGGTCAACCCGCAAGCGCCCAAGGGCGGCACCTTGCGGGCCATGGCATTCGGCACGTTCGATACCCTCAACCCGTACACCTTCAAGGGCAGCAGCCCGGTCACCACGCCCAATTTCCTGCAGTATGGGATCAATGAGCTCAATGAGCCGTTGATGGTCGGGACCGGCCAGTACGATCCGTCTGGCGATGAGCCCACCTCCAGCTACGGCCTGATCGCTCGAACCGTCGAATATAGCGAGGACCGAAGCTGGGTAGTGTTCAACCTGCGTCCCGAGGCTCACTTCCACGATGGCAAGCCGATCACCTCGGCCGACGTGGCGTTCTCCTACCGCACGCTGCTCAAGGAAGGTCACCCGATCTACCGCACCAGCCTGCAGGAGGTGAAAAGGGTCGATATCCTTGGGCCACTGCGTATTCGCTTTGTCTTCAAGCGCGCCGGCAACCCGCTGCTGATCCTGCGTCTGGGAGAGATGCCGGTACTGCCCAGGCACTACTGGCAGGGCCGCGACTTCAAGGCCACCACCTTCGAACCGCCCCTGGGCAGTGGTCCGTACCGTATTACACGGGTACAGCCAGGCCGCAGCCTGGTGTTCGAGCGGGTGAAGAACTACTGGGGCCGAGACCTGGCCGTCAATCGCGGCAAGTACAACTTCGACCGGGTCGAGTTCGAGTTCTACCGGGACGCGACGGTCGCCTTCGAAGCCTTCAAGGCCGGGGAGTTCGACATCTACATCGAACACCAGGCCAAGAACTGGGCCAACAGCTACAACTTCCCGGCGGTGCGGCGCGGCCAGGTCATCAAGGCGCAGATCCGGCACAGTATCCCGACCCAGACCCAAGGCCTGTTCATGAACAGCCGCCGGGCCAACCTCAGTGATGTGCGCGTGCGCCAGGCACTGGGCCTGCTGCTCGATTTCGAGTGGACCAACCGCGCCTTGTTCAGTGGCGCCTACAAGCGCTCGACCAGTTACTACCCCAACAGCGAGTTCACCGCCAGCGGCCTGCCGGTGGGGAAGGAATGGCTGCTGCTCGCGCCCTTCCGTGACGACTTGCCCGCAGCGCTGTTTACCGAGCCCTATCGGGTCAGCCAGACCGATGGTCGCGGGGTAGGCCGGCAAAACCTGCGCCAGGCCCTGGCATTGCTCGCCGATGCTGGCTGGACCCTCCAGGGCCAGCGCTTGCAGGACAGCAAGGGCCGGCCGTTCCGGATAGAGCTGCTGCTGGTCAACCCGAACCTCGAACGTATCCTCCAGCCCTTTGTCGAAAACCTCGCCAGCATCGGTATCGACGCGCGCCTGCGCACCGTCGACCGTGCCCAGTACAAACAGCGCCTGGACCAGTTCGACTTCGACATGATTCTGATGACCCTGAGCCAGACCCTCAGCCCCGGACTTGAACAATGGCTGTACTTCCATTCGAGCCAGGCCCAGGTAAAGGGCAGCAAGAACTACGCGGGCATCAAGGACCCGGTGGTCGACCACCTGCTCGACACCCTGCTGGCCGCACGCAGCCGCGATGACCAGGTGGCCGCCGCCCGCGCCCTGGACCGGGTGCTGTCCTGGCACTACTACATGATTCCCAACTGGTACCTCGACAATCACCGCCTGGCCTACCGCAATCGGTTCGCTTTCGTCACCACGCCGCCCTATACCCTGGGCTTGAACAGCTGGTGGCTCAAGACTTCGGAGCACCCCCAATGACGCCAACACACCGCCTGCGCCGTCTGGCCGGCAGCCTGTTGCTCGCCTGCCTGAGCCTCCCCGCGATGGCCGCACCGCAGCATGCCCTGACGCTTTACGACGAGCCGCCGAAATATCCGGCCGATTTCAAGCACTTCGACTTCGTCAACCCGGATGCGCCAAAGGGCGGCACCTTCAGGCAGTCGAGCTTTGGCGGCTTCGACAGCCTCAATCCGTTCATCAACAAGGGCGTGGCGGCCGAGAACGTCGGCGGCATCTACGACACGCTGATGCGCCAGAGCCTGGACGAACCCTTCACCGAGTACGGCCTGGTGGCTGGCAAGATCGAAAAAGCCCCGGACAACAGCTGGGTGCGTTTCTACCTGCGTCCCGAGGCACGCTTTCACGACGGCCACCCGCTGCGGGCGGACGACGTGGTCTGGACGTTCAATGCCTTGATCAGCAAAGGTGCGCCGCTGTACCGGGTGTATTACGGCGACGTTGCCGAAGTGGTGGCCGAGGATCCACTCACGGTGCTCTTCCGCTTCAAGCACACCAACAACCGCGAGCTGCCGCTGATCCTTGGACAACTGCCGGTGCTGCCCAAGCACTGGTACGAACACCGCGACTTCACCCGCGGCAACCTCGAAATCCCCCTGGGCAGCGGGCCTTACAAGGTCACGCAGGTCAAGGCCGGCCGCTCCGTCCGCTATGAGCGCGTCAAGGATTACTGGGCCAAGGACTTGCCGATCAACCGTGGCTTCTACAACTTCGATGCCATGACCTTCGACTATTACCGCGACAACACTGTCGCCCTCGAAGCCCTCAAGGCAGGGCAGTTCGACTACATGCTGGAAATGACTGCGAAGAACTGGGCCACCGCCTACAACGTCCCGGCCGTGCGCGAGGGGCGGTTGATCAAGGAGGAACTCCCCAACGGAAACCCTACCGGCATGCAAGGCTTTGTGTTCAACCTGCGCCGTCCGGTGTTCCAGGATGTACGGGTGCGCCAGGCATTGAGCCTGATGTTGGACTTCGAGTGGACCAACAAGCAGTTGTTCAACGGTGCCTACACCCGTACCGGCAGCTATTTCGACAATTCCGAGATGGCCGCCAGCGGCCTGCCTTCGCCAGACGAGCTGAAGATCCTCGAACCGCTGCGCGGCAAGGTTCCCGAGCAGGCCTTTACCGAGGTGTTCAGGAATCCGGTCAACGATGGCAGCGGCATGATCCGTGAACAGCAACGCAAGGCGTACAAGTTGTTGCAGGAAGCGGGCTGGAAGATAGTCGACGACAAGATGGTCGATGCCCAAGGCAACCCGGTGTCCATCGAGTTCCTGCTCGCCCAGACCGAGTTCGAACGGGTATTGCTGCCGTTCAAGCGCAACCTGGCCGATCTGGGCATCGAGCTGAACATCCGCCGTGTCGAAGTGCCGCAGTACATCAACCGCCTGCGCTCGCGGGACTTCGACATGCTCGTCGGTGGTTTTCCCCAGTCCAATTCGCCTGGCAACGAACAACGTGAGTTCTGGTCCAGCAGCGCGGCCGACAACCCTGGCAGCCGCAACTTCATCGGCCTGCGTGATCCGGCCATCGACCAGCTGGTCGAGAACCTCATCAATGCAAATTCCCGCCAGAGTCTGGTCAACCATGCGCGCGCCCTCGACCGAGTACTGCTGTGGGGCTATTACGTGATCCCCAACTGGCATATCAAGACCTGGCGGGTGGCCTACTGGAACCACATCGGTCACCCCGAGACTTCACCCAAGTATGACGTCGGCATCGATACCTGGTGGATCAAGCCGGAGGTCACTCCCGCGGTGAACCCGCAGCTGTCCGCGGATCACCAGCCGGACGAGGCGAACTGACATGCTCGCCTATATCCTGCGCCGCCTGCTGCTGATCATCCCCACCCTGTTCGGCATCCTGGTCATCAACTTCATCATCGTCCAGGCCGCACCTGGCGGTCCCGTCGAGCAGATGATCGCCAAGCTCGAAGGCTTCGAGGGCGCCACCAGCCGTATCGCCGGGGGTGGTGCCGAAGTCTCCGTGGCCGGTTCCAATTATCGCGGCGCGCAGGGCCTGGACCCGGCCCTGATCGCTGAAATCGAGCACATGTACGGCTTCGACAAGTCGGCGCCCGAACGTCTCTGGATCATGGTCAAGAACTACGCGACACTCGATTTCGGTGACAGTTTTTTCCGTGACGCAAAGGTCATCGACCTGATCGCCGAGAAAATGCCCGTATCGATCTCGCTGGGGCTATGGAGCACCTTGATCATGTACCTGGTGTCGATCCCGCTGGGGATCGCCAAGGCCGTGCGCCACGGCAGTCACTTCGATGTCTGGACCAGCTCCGCCATCATCGTCGGCTATGCCATCCCGGCCTTCCTCTTCGCTATTCTGCTGATCGTGATGTTCGCGGGCGGCAGCTACTTCGACTGGTTCCCGCTGCGCGGCCTCACCTCGAACAACTTCGACG
Organism: Pseudomonas sp. JE3303; assembly: GCF_056312565.1. Taxonomy (NCBI): domain Bacteria; kingdom Pseudomonadati; phylum Pseudomonadota; class Gammaproteobacteria; order Pseudomonadales; family Pseudomonadaceae; genus Pseudomonas; species Pseudomonas sp. JE3303. The sequence continues at coordinate 65,289 of NZ_JBWGIF010000016.1, read as the reverse complement.
AGCTCTCGACCACCGGCAAGGTGCTGGACTACTTCTGGCACCTGGTGCTGCCGATCACCGCGCTGGTCATCGGCAACTTCGCCACCATGACCCTGCTTACCAAGAACAGCTTCCTCGACGAGATCAACAAGCAGTACGTAGTCACAGCCAAGGCCAAGGGCCTCAGCCGGCCGCGGGTGTTGTACGGGCATGTGTTCCGCAATGCCATGCTGCTGGTCATCGCCGGTTTTCCTTCAGCCTTCATTGGCATCTTCTTCACAGGATCGCTGCTGATCGAGGTGATCTTTTCCCTCGACGGGCTGGGCCTGATGAGCTTCGAGGCGGCAATCAACCGCGATTACCCGGTGGTCTTCGGCACCCTGTTCATCTTCACCCTGCTGGGGCTGGTGGTGAAACTGATCGGCGACCTGACCTACACCCTGGTCGATCCACGCATCGACTTCGCCAGCCGGGAGCACTGAAATGGCCTTGTCTCCTCTGAACCGTCGGCGCTTCGAGCGCTTCAAGGCCAATCGTCGTGGCTGGTGGTCACTATGGCTCTTCCTGATCCTGTTCGGCCTGAGCCTGGGTGCCGAACTGGTCGCCAACGACAAGCCAATCGCCGTGCGCTTCGACAGCCAGTGGTATTTCCCGGCGTTCAAGCGCTATCCGGAGACTACCTTCGGCGGCGAATTCCCGCTGGAGGCCAACTACAAGAGTCCCTACATCCGCGAACTGCTCGCCGCCAAGGACAGCTGGGTGCTGTGGGCGCCGATCCGCTTCAGCTACCAGAGCATCAACTATGACCTCAAGGTCCCTGCCCCTGCCCCGCCCTCGGCGGACAACTGGCTAGGCACGGACGACCAGGGCCGCGACGTGATGGCCCGGGTAATCTACGGCTTCCGGGTATCGGTGCTGTTTGCCCTGACGCTGACCGTGCTCAGCTCCATCATCGGGGTGATCGCCGGTGCCTTGCAGGGTTTCTATGGCGGCTGGGTCGACCTGGTGGGCCAGCGCTTCCTGGAGATCTGGTCGGGGCTGCCGGTGCTGTACCTGTTGATCATCCTGGCAAGTTTCGTCCAGCCGAACTTCTGGTGGCTGCTGGGAATCATGCTGTTGTTCAGCTGGATGAGCCTGGTGGATGTGGTGCGCGCCGAATTCCTGCGGGGCCGCAACCTGGAATATGTACGTGCCGCCCGCGCACTGGGGATGAAGAATGGCGCGATCATGTACCGGCACATCCTGCCCAATGCGATGATCTCGACCATGACTTTCATGCCGTTCATCCTGACGGGGGCCATCGGTACCCTGACCGCACTGGACTTCCTCGGCTTCGGCCTGCCACCCGGCGCGCCATCGCTGGGCGAGCTGGTAGCCCAGGGCAAGTCCAACCTGCAGGCGCCGTGGCTGGGCATCAGCGCGTTCGCCGTGCTGGCACTGATGCTGAGCCTGCTGGTGTTCGTCGGTGAATCCGCCCGCGATGCCTTCGACCCGAGGAAATGAGATGAACGAGCAAAACCTGATCGAAGTCCGCGACCTCTCGGTCGAATTCGTCAGCGGCGAGCAGGTGCAGCGGGTGGTCGAGGGCATCAGCTTCGACATCCGCAAGGGCGAGACGCTGGCGCTGGTCGGCGAGAGCGGCTCGGGCAAGTCGGTCACCGCGCACTCGATCCTGCGCCTGCTGCCCTACCCCCTGGCCCGACATCCCAGTGGCAGCATCCGCTATGCCGGGCAGGACCTGCTGACGCTGGGCGAAAAGCCCATGCAGCGCATTCGCGGCGACCGCATCGCGATGATCTTCCAGGAGCCGATGACCTCGCTCAATCCGCTGCACTCCATCGAAAAGCAGATCAACGAGATTCTCCTGCTGCACAAGGGCCTGACCGGCAAGCAGGCCACCGCGCGCACCCTGGAACTGCTTGACCTGGTCGGCATTCCCGAGCCGCGCAAGCGCCTCAAGGCACTGCCCCACGAGCTTTCCGGCGGCCAGCGCCAGCGGGTGATGATCGCCATGGCCCTGGCAAACGAGCCTGAGCTGCTGATCGCCGACGAACCCACCACGGCGCTCGACGTCACTGTCCAGCTCAAGATCCTCGACCTGCTCAAATCGCTGCAGGCACGTCTGGGCATGTCCTTGCTGCTGATCAGCCATGACTTGAACCTGGTCAAGCGCGTAGCCCACCGTGTCTGTGTGATGCAACGCGGGCAGATCGTCGAGCAGGCCGACTGCCAGACCTTGTTTCGCGCTCCGCAGCATCACTACACGCAGATGCTCATCGGCGCCGAGCCCAGCGGCGAGCCTGCTGCCAACCCAGTGGGCGCGCCGTTGCTGGAGGTCGATGACCTGCGCGTATGGTTCCCGATCAAGAAAGGCCTGCTGCGCCGTACCGTGGATCACGTCAAGGCCGTCGATGGCATCAACTTCAGCCTGCCCCAGGGACAGACGCTGGGCATTGTCGGCGAAAGCGGCTCGGGCAAGTCGACCCTGGGGCTGGCCATCCTGCGGCTGATCTCGAGCCAGGGCGGAATCCGCTTCCAGGGTCAGTCGCTCGCGGGCCTCAACCAGAAAGAGGTGCGGCCGCTGCGCCGGCAGATGCAGGTGGTGTTCCAGGATCCGTTTGGCAGCCTCAGCCCACGCATGTGCGTGGCAGACATCGTCGGTGAAGGCCTGCGCATTCACCGGATCGGCAGTCCTGAAGAGCAGGAAGCGGCGATTATCGCGGTGTTGGAGGAAGTGGGCCTGGATCCCCGTACCCGCCACCGTTATCCGCACGAGTTTTCCGGCGGCCAGCGCCAGCGGATCGCCATTGCCCGGGCGCTGGTGCTCAAGCCGGCGTTGATTCTGCTCGATGAGCCTACTTCGGCGCTGGACCGTACTGTGCAGCGGCAGGTCGTGGAATTGTTGCGCTCGCTGCAGAGCAAGTACAACCTGACGTACCTGTTTATCAGTCATGATCTGGCGGTGGTGAAGGCTTTGAGTCATCAGTTGATGGTGATCAAGCAGGGGCAGGTGGTTGAGCAAGGGGATGCGGCCGGGATCTTTCATGCGCCGCAGCATGGTTATACACGGCAGTTGTTGGAGGCGGCGTTTTTGGGGGAGGATTGTGGGCGTTAGGTTTTTTGGGGGGCTTGGGTTATTGGGTGAATATCCAATTTATTGTAGTGGCGCTTAAACCGGCTTCACCCTCACGGCGAGTCACTTTTCCAGACGACCGGTGTGCCGGCTCAGGAAAAAGTAACCAAAAAATCTTGCCCCTCCATGGGCCCTAAGCTTCGCTTCGGGTCCCCTCCCTCCGGTGTCGCTCCGGGGCTGCTGGAAAGGGGCGGTAGATCAAGATCAACAGCCAGATCAAAAGCCTAGTGGCTCAGCTCGCTGGACCTGTAGGAGCGGCCTTGTGTCGCGAAGCGGCCCCGCAGGGTTCGTAAAACCTGCACACGCGGAGTGCCTGACACACCGCGATTACAGGTCTGTGCACAGCTGGAGATTGACGATGAACAAGAAGGGAAAACACCTCTAGCTCCGGCTCTTGATCCGGCTCTTGATCTACCGCCCCTTTCCAGCAGGCCGAGCGGCACCGGAGGGAGGGAACCGGGAGCGCAGCGTAGGGCCCATGGAGGGGCAGCGGTTTTGGTTACTTTTGCCAAGACAGAAGTGACTCGCCGTAAGGACGACACCGGTTCACGCGTCACTACAGCAAATGGATATTCACCCAATACAACGCCCAACCCCCAAGCCATCAAGCCCGATCAAGCCCCCGACGGCGGCACCGTACTCCGACTCCAATCCAGCAACAAACTGTAGGCCACTGCAAGCAACGTAGGCCCAATGAAGAGCCCGATAAAGCCAAACGCCAGCAACCCGCCAAACACGCCAAGCAGCACGATCACCAGCGGCAGGTTGCCGCCCCGGCTGATCAGGTAAGGCTTGAGCACATTATCGACGCCACTGATGATGAAAGTACCCCAGATCCCGAGAAACACGGCCATGCCGTAGTCACCTTTCCATACCAGCCAGGCGGTGGCCGGCACCCATGCCAGCGGCGGGCCCATGGGGATCAGGCTGAGCATGAAGGTCACGATCCCCAGCACCAGCGCGCCGGGCACGCCAGCAATCAGGAAACCGATCAGCGCAAGCACTGCCTGGGCCGCCGCCGTGCCGATCACACCATTGACCACGCGCTGGACCGTTCCCGCGACCAGGTCCAGGTAATACCCGGCACGGTCTCCAATCAACCGCTGCAGCAGCCGCAGCACGAAGGCCGCCAGCCGCGGGCCGTCACGGTAGAAAAAGAACACGAAGACCAGGCTCAGCGTCAGCTCCAGCATCCCGCCACCGATCTGCGCACTGCGCGCCAGCAGCCAGTTGCCCACCTGCCCGAAGTAAGGCTTGAGCGATGCCAGGAAGGCGGAGCCTTGCTGGTCAAGCGTGTTCCACATCCCAACGAGCCGTCCGCCCACGAGCGGAATACCGCCCAGCCATTCCGGCGCATCGGGGAACCCGTCGACCTGCACATCACGTACAAAAGCCGTAGCATCGCGGACATGGTCGGCCAGGTTGAAACCCAACCATACCAAGGGCAAGGCGACCAGGAGGAACCAGAGACCGGTGAGCAGCCCTGCGGCCAGGCCTTCACGACCACCCAGTGCCCGCGTCAGGACCCGCATCAGTGGCCAGCTGGCAAAGGCCAGGATCGCACCCCAGAGCAGCGCCGAGATGAACGGTGCCAACACCCAGAGGCCGGCGCCCAGCAGCGCCAGCAACATGATCTGCACCAGCAGGCGATCGTTATTGACCATGAGCAGCCTCACTCAACGGATGAGTTCCAGGTGCAGCCCTTCGGTGGCTGATGTGCCGACTTCCAGGCGAGAACCCCGCACGCCAGCCCCTACCAGCTGCTCCCGCCAAGCCTCTGCCTGGGCACCGCTGAGGCTGGCGCGCAGGGTGCTGTCCAGGTTCAGGCTGCGCCCGAGCAGGGTGACCCAATCCTCTTGCGGCTGGGCGAGGTCCGGGTAGTCGAGCTTGCCGGTGTCGCGCAATTCGTGCAGCACGGTCGCCGGCGTGGGCAGCAATGTGCCCAACGGGGTGCTGGCGACAAACTCCTCGACATGCAGATAAGCGCGCTTGTTGCCCCGCGTAACACTGTAGAGCGACACCAGAGTGTTGTCCTGTTCAGCGCTGCGGCGCAGCAGGATAAACGCCTGCTGCTCGTCACCGCCATTGAGGCGGGCGTTCTTGAACACTTCGTTGGCCCACAGGCTGGCCTCGCCGCAATCGCGACCCTGACACCAGAACAGCGGATACCCGCCGTCCTTCTGCAACGCCTCGCGTGCATTGGTGAAGGCCTCGCGCGCGGTCCGCTCAGGGGGGAGCTCGTAGGTGACGGAACTGACCTGACCGCGACTTTCGACTTTGTTTTCCACCCGCAGCCGATTGCCGATCTTGCGCAACGAGCCGAGCGGATAGATACGCTCCTGTTCGACCGCAGGGCGTTCATCCACCACCTTGGCATCCAGCGGCGCGGGCAAGGGCGACGCCCAGAGCAGCGGGCTGACGAGGCAAAGGCAGCCGGCCAGGGTGGTGCGGATCAATCGTGTAGTCATCGGGTGCCCACGTCGCACGGGGCGCCAAGGCTGAAAGCGGTGTCTGGCATCTTCATTGGTTGTCTCCCTGTTCAACCCGCCAAGCCTCGGCACTTGCCCGCCGCAAGTCAAGGAAAGCCAAAGAAGCGATTGAAACAGTCTGCAACAAGGGTTGCGCCTTCCTCGTCATTCAGATGCAGGTGATGGCCGCCGGGCAGTGTCTCGAACTCAAAGGGTAGCTGGTCGAGCAGGCTCGTGTGGCGCGCGAGCATGCCATCGCGGGCCACCACCAGGCGGGCCGGACAACTGATCCGGCGCACGAACGCCATGGCCTGGTCCTGGTCCAGACGGGTTGGCGATGGCAAGGTCAGGCGGCTGTCACTGCGCCAGCTGTAACCACTCGATACCGGCATCAGGCCGCGCCGGGCAAGCAGCTCGGCCGCATCACGACTGACAGCGACCATCCCCTTCATGCGCGCCTGGACACCGTCTTCAAGCGTGCCGTAGACCGTCTTTCGCTTGGTTTCCAGACGCAACTGCGCTGCCAGCGCCATGCCCATGCGCTCGGCGGCATCCTGCGGACCACTGGCAGGCGGCAGGACACCGTCGATCAAGGCCAAGTGGCTGACCCGATCGGGCAAGGCGCCCGCCAGCAGCACCGAGACAATCGCGCCCAAGGAGTGGCCAAGCAAGGCGAAGCGTTGCCAGCCAAGCTGCTCGGCGACACGCAGCACGTCGTGGACATAGTCGGCCGGCGCATAGCCTGCGCCGGCCGGGCGATGCTCGGAATAACCATGGCCGGCGAGGTCGAGTGCGACGATACGCAGGCCTCTGAGACGCGGCGCCAGGCGCGCGAAGCTGTTGGCGTTGTCCAGCCAGCCGTGCAGCGCGATGACCGGCAGTCCATCGGCGGGACCGGACAGATGAGCAGCCAGCTCGATGTGCCCGAGGCTCAGGCGCACTTCCTCCACCTGAGCACTCATGCCAGGCTCCAGCGATCGAACAGGCCTTTGATCAGGCTCGCCGTGTCGCTTGGCCGCTCCAGCGGGAACATGTGGCCGCCTGGCAGGCTATGGTACTCGCCCCGGGGAATGCCGCGTACCGCGTAGGCGTGGTGCCGGCGGACCACCCGGCTTTCGCTGCCCCGTATCATGGCCAGGGGGACTTCAAGCTTGCGCACCGTGCCAGGCCGGGTGTGCGGCAGGCTGCGATAGATGCTGATTTCCGTGGCGGGATCAAAGCGCAGGCGCAGGCCATCACCCGCAGGCTGCAAGCCATGCTCCAGATAGTCCTCCAGGCACTCTGGATCGAAGTGACGGAAAAGCGACTTGCCCGCGAAGTAGGCCCGGGCAGTGTCACGGTCGGCGAACGCCTCCTGCCGGCCGAGGGTACGCCCGGCAGGGGTGATGCGGTCGATGAAGCCCCAGCGCTTGGCCGCGCGGATCAGCCACTGGTCGGTAGCGGTCAGCACGGGTGAGTCGAGCATGACCACCCCGCGGTAGTACTGCGGGCAGCGCATGGCGGCATGCAGGTGCAGCACCCCGCCCAACGAATGACCGACACCCCAGACCGGGCCGTCCTGCTGGGCCAGGTGGTGGAGCAGTTCATCGACCAGGTTCTGCCAGTTGTCATCGACCGGAAAACGCGGGTCATGGCCATGCTGGGGGAGATGAAGGACCCGGTAGTCTGGCGCCAGGGCAGCGAAGAGTTTGCCGTAGGTCGCCGAAGGAAAACCGTTGGCATGGGCGAAGAAGATCGGTTGCGGCATGACCACGATTCCCGGACTGAGTAATAGCCTATTGTCGACATGCCGCGAGGGACGGGCAATGTACGGATAGGCCATCGACAAGGGCGATCAGGTCAAGCGGCGTGCAGGCCCAGCAGGGTCATCAACCCCGCAAGCGGCCAGTCGCCCTCGAGCTCGGCCAGGGTGGCAGTGCTCATCGCCGCTGGCGCCTGGTAATGGCCGTGCTCGAGCAAGCCTACCAAGGCTCCGACCAGAGGTTGGTGGCTGACCAGCAACACGTGCTCCAGCCCCAGGTGGTCCAGTTCGGCGATCACCTGCTGGGGGTCGTTGTCAGGCGTCAGCCAGGGCACGGTGCGCACGGGCTCGGCGAACCCCAGCGCACCATGCACCAGCGCAGCGGTCTGCTGCGCGCGTACGTAAGGGCTGGCGATGATCACCTGCAATGGCTCGCCAAGCAGGCGCGCCGCGCTGCGCAGCGCCTGTTCGCGCCCGTGGGTGGTCAGGCGCCGCTCGGCATCGCTGTTGGCACGCGGTTCGGCCTCACCGTGGCGCATCACCCAGAGCTTCACAGCTTGGGCTCTTCATCACGTACCGGGTGCGGCGCCGGGGCGACGCTGTGCGGCAGTTCGCCTTCAGGCGTGCGCGGGGCCGGCCAATCCGCGAAAGGCCAGGGCTTCTGGTCGCTGTGGAAGCTGCCGAAACGGCCGATCTGGGCCAGGAACTGACTCAGGCTGTCGCCAAAGTTCATCAGGCTCAGGCTCGGCGCGCCGTAGATCAGCCTGTAGATGAGTTGCACCAGCACCAGGCCGGCCAGCAAAAGCTCGGCCAGTTGCCAGATCACCAGAAACACCAGCATCCACAGCACACGCAGGATGATCGATTCGCGCTGGGCGCGGTTTGGGGCGTCGTTCATGGGTCACTCCTGTAATCAATTGAAATCGCTGGTGGAGATGAAGTCGATATCCGTCTTGGGTTCGGCGCGCATCAGCAACTCGATCACCTGGTTGAGCGTACGCCCTTCGAAGAGGATCGCGTGCAGCCCCGCTACCAGCGGCATGTACACCTGCAGTTCCTGGGCCTTGGCCTTGAGCACCTTGAGTGTGTTGACCCCCTCCGCGACCTCGCCCAGGCGATTGACCGCCTCCTCGAGACTCAATCCCTGGCCAAGCGCGTATCCGACCTGGTAATTGCGGCTCTTGGGCGAGGAACAGGTAACGATCAGGTCGCCCACTCCGGCGAGGCCCAGGAAGGTCATGGGGTTGGCGCCCTGGCTCACCGCAAAGCGGGTCATCTCGGCCAATGCGCGGGTGATCAGCATGCTCTTGGTGTTCTCCCCCATCCCCAGCGCCACCGCCATGCCGGCAATGATCGCGTAGACGTTTTTCAGCGCCCCGCCCAACTCGACCCCGAAGCGATCGGCGCTGGCATAAACGCGGAAGGTACGCCCGTGCAGCACTGCCTGCACGCGCTGGCAGAGCTCATCGTCCTCACTGGCCACCACGGTCGCGGTCAGCGCATGCTCTGCAATCTCGCGGGCCAGGTTCGGGCCGGATAGCACACCGATGCGTGCCTCGGGGGCGATCTCTTCGAGGATCTGGCTCATCAGCTTGAAGCTCTGCGCCTCGATGCCCTTGGTCAGGCTCACCAGGCACTTGCCGCTCAGCAGTTCTGCATGGGGCGCAAGCACGCTGCGCAGGGCGCTGGAGGGCAAGGCGACGAAGACCAGGCTGCATGCCTGCAGGGTGGCCAGCAGGTCGTTGACCGGCTCGACCAGGGCCTGCAGCTTGATGCCCTTGAGATAGCGCGGGTTCTCGCGATGGGTGCGCATGGCCTCGGCCTGCACGGGGTCGCGCATCCATTGCCGTACCGGGATGCCGTTTTCTGCCAGCAGGTTCGCCACGGCGGTACCGAAACTCCCGCCTCCCAGAACTGCCACAGGCTGCTGTTCAGTCATATCCAATCCGTCAAGGCCAATAAGAAGTGGCAACATGTGCATTATACGGAGGGAATCAGTCAGGACCAAAGGCAGAAACGCGCTGCAATGCCAGTTGCGTCACTGGCAAAAGCGGCACGGTCGTTTAACATGCCTGTCTCATCACTGATACAAGGCCGTACCGTGTTCCCTGGCCCGCCTCCCGCCCCGCGCCTGTTATTGCTGACCGCCCTGCTGGGCGGCGGCCCGGCACTGGCCGACGACCTGTTCATCGACAACCCGTCCCTGCCCCAGGTATTGACCGCCACGCGCCTCAAGCAATCACCCGCGGCGGTGCCTGGCAGCATGACCGTGCTCGACAGCGAACTGATCCGCGCCAGCGGTGCCCGTGATATCCCCGAGCTGTTGCGCCTGGTGCCGGGCATGATGATCGGCTACGGTGCGGGCAACCAGCCGACCGTCAACTATCACGGCAGCAACGTCAATGACGCCCGGCGCATGCAGGTACTGATCGATGGCCGCTCGGTGTACCGGGCGGGCCTGGCCACGGTGGACTGGAGCGACATTCCCGTCGCAATGGAAGACATCGAGCGGATCGAAGTGTTCCGCGGCCCCAATACGGTCAGCTATGGCGCCAACGCGCTGATGGCGGTGGTCAACATCCTGACCCGCAACCCTGCCGACAGCCATGGCACACGGCTGAAGGTCACCCGTGGCGACGACGGAATCAACGACTGGTATGCGAGCCAAGGCATGGGCTGGGACACGGGTGACCTGCGCCTCTCGCTGTCAGGCATGGCCGACGATGGCTTCGACAGCAACCAGTTCGGCGAGGACTACCGAGACAGCCGCCGCCTGACCCGCTTCAACATCAGTGCGAGCCACAGCCTCGCGCCCAACCAGAGCCTGGACTGGCAGCTCGCCGCCAAGGAAGGCAGCAACCAGCGCCCGTACACCTACAAGCCGGTATTCCCATACGTGACCGCCGCCGGCAACAACGCTGACGTCAATGCCAAGGACTATGCCGGCTCGCTGCGCTGGAACATCGACTTCAACCCCGAGCACAGCCTGTACGTGCAGGGCACGGCGCAGCACTTCGACCGCCAGCAGGTGTGGCGCGCGTGCGACGCAGCACTGTCGTTCAGTCCCGAACTGACCCGCCTCTGGCAGCTCGACCCCAACTATGCCGAACAGGTGGCACGCAACATCACCGCACCGCCCAACAGCAGCGATCCACTGCAACAGTCGCTGCGCGACACCGTCAAAGCGCAATGGGACACCCAGGGCGGCGGCCAAGTAGTCTGTGGCGACGTAGACCAGAGCACCCGCGAAACCCGCTACGATCTCGAAGTCCAGGACACCCTGAGCCTGACCGACAGCCTGCGCCTGCTCAGCGGCCTCAATTACCGCCATGACCGGGCCGACTCGCAGACCTACTTCAATGGCAGCCTCACCGACCAGACCTGGCGAGTGTTCGGCCAGCTCGAATGGCGTGCCGATGAGCACTGGATCCTGCAAGGCGGCGCGATGTTCGAGAACACCCGGTTGGCCGGCAGCTCACTGACGCCACGCCTGGCGGTCAACTACCTGATCACCCCGCGCCACGGCCTGCGTGCGGTGTACTCCGAGGCCGTGCGCTCGCCCGACATGTTCGAGGACAACGTCAACTGGAGCTACCGGGTCAACAACCTCACTCCTACCGCCTTCGGCCAGCAGCACGGTGAGTATTTCGTCAAGACCCGCGGACCGGGCGACCTTGACCAGGAACGCATGCGCTCACGGGAACTGGGCTACAACGGGTACTTCAGCGACCTGGACCTGAACCTGGATGTGAAGCTGTTTCATGACGAGATCACCGGCATGATCAGCGAGCCGCTGCGCAACAACCAGTACATCGCCAGCAACGCCAACAAGGCGCGCTTCACCGGCAGCGAAGCGCAGCTGGACTGGCGCGCCACCCGGCGCGACCGCCTGCGCCTGACCTACGCCTATGTCGATGCCTGGGCCAGCAATCCCGACGATCGCCGCATGAGCGCGCGCAACAGCGGCTCGGCCGGCTGGATGCGTGATTGGGGCAACCAATGGTCGAGTGCCCTGTTCTACTACGGCGATGACGCCCTCAACGAATACCGTTATGAGCGCCTGGACCTGCGCCTTGCCAAGCGCCTGCGCTGGCAAGGCACCAGCCTGGAACTGGCGGCGCTGTGGCAGCAGCGCCTTGACGACGAGCCGACCACCGCGATCGATAACCGCTATGACAGCCGGCATCGCCTGAGCGTCAGCGCGGAGCTGGAGTTCTGATGCCGCGCCTGCTGCGCTGCCTGCTGCTGGTGTGCCTGTGGCCCCTGGGCTCGCTCTCGGCCAACGAGATCGTGCTGGTGGGCGCCGACGACCAGCCGGGCATCCGCAGCTTCGTGGCGGCGCTGGATGCACGCCGCCCGCAGGACCACGTGCGTTTCATGGCCGTCCGGAAACTGCCGCCGCCGAACCAGCTCAAGGGCGATATCCGGCTGATCCTGCTCGACGGCGCCGCGCTCGACTGGCGGCTCGCACAGGTCGACGGCCCGCCCGCGCTTGCCATGCGGGTCAGCCGCGTACAGGCCCAGCAACGCCTGGGAAAGTCGCGGCCGGCGAATGTGAGCCTACTGTGGAGCGACCCGCCCCTGGATCGCCAACTGCGCCTGACCCGATACCTGCTGCCACAGGCGCGCCGGGTTGGCGTCCTGTATGGCGAGCACAGCCGCTTCCTGCTCGACGAACTGCGCCGGGCGGCCAGGGTGCTGGGCCTTGAGATCATTGCTCAGGAGTGGCCAGAGCTGCGTGACAGCCGGCCGCTGCAGCATCTGTTGGGTAACAGCGACGTGCTGCTGGGGGTCGACGACCCCGACCTCTACAACGCCCAGACCGCCAAGAACCTGCTCCTCAGCAGCTACGCCCGGCAGATGCCGCTGATCGGCCCCAATGCAGGATTCGTCCGCGCCGGCGCCTTGGCCAGCACTTTCAGCGGCCAGCAGGATTGGCTTGCGATGCTCGACACCCTGCTCGACCAGCCGCCGGCCCAGTGGCCGCGCAGCCTTTATCCGGAGCACTTCGGCGTCAGCGGGAACCAGCAGGTCGCCCGCGCCCTGGGCCTTGAACCGATCGATGAGCAAGCCGCCGCGCTGGCACTGGCCGAAGGAGAAACCACCCCATGAGCAAACGCATGAGCTGGGACATCCACACCCGGACCCAGATCATCAGCCTGGGCCCTGCGCTGCTGCTCACGCTGCTGCTGATCAGTTTCTTTACCTTCGTGCGCATCCAGGACCTGCGCCAGGAGCTCAACCACACTGGCCAACTGATCGCCAATCAACTCGCCCCGGCATCGGAGTACGGTGTGATCTCGGGCAACAACGAAGTGCTCGAGAGCCTCATGCAGGCCACCTTGAGCATCCCCCACGTGCGTTTTCTGGAGGTACAGGACAGCCGCAATCACATCCTGGTGTACGTCGAACAGGCCGACGAGAGCGCCAACCGCGCTCAGCAGGTCGAAGTATTCCAGGCTCCCATCCGCCTGCAGCAGATCCGACTGGACAGTGACTTCCTGCAGCAAGGAAAGGCGCCCGCACCCACCGTCGGCGACGATTACCTGGGGCGGGTGATCGTCGGCATGTCCGACGATGCCTTCAGCCAGCGGCAGCAGGAAATCGTCATCAAGGCCGCGATCCTCGCGCTGTTCGCATTGCTGTTCACTTTCCTCCTGGCCCGCCGCCTGGCGCAAAGCCTGGCGACCCCGATCAGCGACATCGGCCATGCGGTGAAAGCGATTGCCCAAGGTGACTTCAGTGCGCCCTTGCCGGTGGTGGATGACAGCGAGCTCGGCCACCTGGCCCGGCATATCAACAACCTGGCCAGCGCGCTGGACCAGGCCAGCCATGAGCAGCAGCACGCCATGACCCAGCTGATCGAGGCGCGCGAGGAAGCCGAGCAGGCGAACAAGTCCAAGTCGGACTTCCTGGCGATGATGAGCCACGAATTGCGCACACCGATGAACGGCGTGCTGGGGATGCTCCAGTTGCTGGAAACCACCCGCCTGACCGAGGAGCAGGCCGAGTACACCGCGGTGGCCAGCGAGTCCACCGAGCACCTGCTCAAAGTGATCAACGACATACTTGATTTCTCGCGCATCGAGCGCGCCGCACTTGAGCTTGAGCATATCGACTTCAACCTGGGCGAGCTGATCGCCAACAGCGTGCAATCGTTCCAGCACAGCGCCTTGCAGCGCGGTCTGTCCTTGAGCCTGGCCCTGACGGCGGGGACGGACCAGCTGCAAGTGACGGGCGATCCGACACGCATTCGCCAAGTCCTGCTGAACCTGATCGGCAACGCACTGAAGTTCACCGAACGCGGCGAGGTCGAAGTCGAAGCGCGCTGGCAGGTGATCGACCCCCGACAGATACAGCTCACATGCGCCGTGCGCGACACCGGCATCGGCATCGACAGCAATCGCCTGGAAACGATGTTCGTCGCCTTCCAGCAGGCCGACAGCTCCATATCACGGCGTTATGGTGGGACAGGCCTGGGCCTGGCGATCGCCCGCACCTTGGCGGAACGCATGGGCGGCAGTCTGCGCGGGGAGAGCCGCGTAGGCCAAGGCTCGACCTTTACCCTGGAGGTCACCCTCGCCCTGGGCCGCGCACCAGCCGCCCTGCCCGCCCCGGCCAGTATGGGCAGCGCGCCGGTCGGCCTGGGCCGGCCTATCCTGCTGGTGGAAGACAACCCGGTAAACCAGACCGTGATCGAAGCCATGCTGCGCAGCCTGGGCTTCGACGTCAGCGTGGCAGCGGATGGCTTGCAGGCGGTGGAACAGGCCGGGAAGCGGCACTTCGCCGCCGCCCTGATGGATTGCCGGTTGCCGCTGGTCGACGGCTACGAAGCCACTCGTCGCATTCGCCAGCTGCCTCAGGGAGCGCATCTGCCGATCATCGCGCTGACCGCCAATGCGCTCCAGGGTGATCGAGAGCGCTGCCTTGAGGCAGGAATGAACGATTACCTGAGCAAACCCTTCAAGCGCATTGAGCTGCAGCAGGTTCTGCAGCGATGGCTGCCCGGACAAACAGCCGTGACTGGCGATAAATGCTAAAGTGGGGCAGTCTTACAGACTGGACAGGACCTTCGCCGGGCCTGAGAATAGACTTTTCAGTGCACACCTGTACTTCTTTTACCTGGTGCGCTGTGACTTTCACTACAACGCAATAGTCTACCTGTAGGCTACTGCCCCATGCGCCAGCGCGATGGGTCGGTCGGGAAGATTTGCCCCCTGCCACACGGGGATTATTGAGGAGCTCGCATGACCAAACAAAACGCCTTTACTCGGGAAGACCTGCTGCGCTGCAGTCGCGGTGAGCTGTTCGGCCAGGGTAATGCGCAACTGCCCGCCCCGAACATGCTGATGGTCGATCGCATCACCCATATCAGCGCCGAAGGGGGCAAGTATGGCAAGGGTGAGTTGGTCGCCGAGCTGGATATCAATCCCGACCTGTGGTTCTTCGCCTGCCACTTCGAAGGCGACCCGGTGATGCCGGGCTGCCTGGGCCTCGATGCCATGTGGCAGCTGGTCGGCTTCTTCCTCGGCTGGCAGGGCCTGCCAGGCCGCGGTCGCGCGCTGGGCTCGGGCGAGGTGAAATTCTTCGGCCAGGTCCTGCCGCAAGCGAAGAAGGTCACCTATAACATTCAGATCAAGCGCGTCCTCAAAGGCAAGCTGAACATGGCCATCGCAGATGGTTCGGTCAGCGTCGACGGCCGCGAGATCTACACCGCCGAAGGCCTGCGGGTCGGCGTGTTCACTTCCACTGACAATTTCTAAGGGTTATTCGCATGCGCCGCGTCGTTATTACTGGTCTGGGCATCGTATCGTGCCTGGGCAATGACAAAGCTACTGTCACCGAAAACCTGCGCAACAGCCGTCCGGGCATTCGTTTCAACCCGGAATACAAGGAAATGGGGCTGCGTAGCCAGGTTTCCGGTTCCATCGACCTCAACCTCGAGGAACTGATCGATCGCAAGGTCTTCCGTTTCGTGGGCCACGCTGCCGCATACGCCTTCCTGGCCATGCAGGACGCGATCAAGGACTCCGGCCTGACCGAAGACCAGGTGTCGAACCCGCGTACCGGCCTGATCGCAGGCTCCGGCGGCGCGTCGACCCTGAACCAGATGGAAGCGCTGGACATTCTTCGCGAGAAAGGCGTCAAGCGTGTTGGCCCGTACCGCGTTACCCGGACCATGAGCAGCACCGTTTCGGCGTGCCTGGCGACCCCGTTCAAGATCAAGGGCCTGAACTACTCCATCGCGTCTGCCTGCGCTACCAGCGCACACTGCATCGGCACCGCCATGGAACAGATCCAGATGGGCAAGCAGGACGTGGTATTTGCTGGTGGCGGTGAAGAAGAACACTGGAGCCAGTCGTTCCTGTTCGACGCCATGGGCGCCCTGTCCAGCAAGCGCAACGAGACTCCCGAGAAAGCTTCGCGTGCCTACGACAACGACCGCGATGGCTTCGTCATCGCTGGCGGCGGCGGGATGGTCGTGGTCGAGGAGCTGGAGCACGCTCTGGCCCGCGGCGCCAAGATCTATGCTGAAATCGTTGGCTACGGCGCGACCTCCGACGGCTACGACATGGTCGCTCCAAGCGGCGAAGGTGCCATCCGCTGCATGCAGATGGCCATGTCCACCGTCGACGGTCCGATCGACTACCTGAACACCCACGGCACCTCGACCCCGGTCGGTGACGTTGCCGAGATGAAGGGTGTACGTGAAGTCTTTGGCGACAAGGCCCCGGCCATCAGCTCGACCAAGAGCCTGTCCGGTCACTCGCTGGGCGCCGCCGGTGTTCACGAGGCGATCTACTGCATGCTGATGATGGAAGGCAATTTCATTGCCGGCTCCGCCAACATCGAAGAGCTGGACCCTGCCGTTGCCGATCTGCCGATTCAGCTTGAAACGCAGGAAAACGCCAAGATCGACACTGTCATGAGCAACAGCTTCGGCTTCGGTGGCACCAATGCCACCCTGGTGCTCAAGCGCTGGCAGGGCAAGTAGGTCCTGAGCCTGTAGAAGAAAGCCCCGACTGGTTCGGGGCTTTTTTTTGCTTCAGTGCCTGGGCAACACCGCCAGGAAATTATCCCGGGCAACCTTCTGCGCAACGTCCTCGCGCAAGGCGTCCAGGAAAGGCTTGAACCCGTGCATCTGTTCACCCACGCTGCCAAACCGCCCCACCACGTCCGACCCTAGCATGAAGCGGTCCGGGAAGCGCTGCACAAGCGCTATCCAGGACTGGCGCGGCTGCTTCCCGTCATCCAGCAGATAGGGTTCCAACACGCTCCATGACAGGTCGACATACAGGTTTGGATAATCCTCCAGCAGACGTGTCAGGGTCGGCAGGAGAAAATCCATCTTTGTCTGGTGCCGGTGGATCTCCATGCTTGTTCCAGCATGGGCCCAGATGAATCGGGTGTGCGGGTGATTGCGCAAAGGCTCTTCTATTTCCGCCAGGTACAGCGGATTGCGCTCACGCTTGGAGGTGATGTTGGAATGCAGCAGCACCGGCAGGTCGCGCTCAGCCGCAAGGTGGTAGACGCGGGTCATCGCCTCGTTGTTGGCACGAGGGGTGTCGCCGCTGGTCAACGCGGTAAGGTCATCGTGGCGGGTGAAGACTTCGCCGATCCCCTGCCAAAGGCCAGGATAGAGATCAAGCATGCGCTCGATATGGCTCGCGGCGTTCTTGTCGACCGGGTTGAAACCCGTGAGAAATGGATGAAACCGCTGGCGCTGCGTCTCGTTCAACTGCTGCAGCGCCGCTGCGACGTAGACGTCGGTGGCGCTGTACCAATAGGCTGCCGCATCGTCGCCGGCGTAATAGCGAGGGCGCTTGGGTTCGTCTTCATGCCATTTCTTGGCGACTGCCACGCCTGAAATCATCGAGTGCTCGACACCCGCCTCGTCCATTGCCTTGAGCAGCGCGGGCATGCCCTCGGTTTCCTGGAAGAAGTCGACGTAATGCAGATGCGCATCGCTGTAACGGTATTCACGCGCATGCGCCGGGAGGCAAAGCATTCCCGAGAGCAATAGAACGGCCAGGCCCCTGGCAATCATCGGCAGTTTCCTTCGACGGATTGGACACAGAGTAGACCGGGGGAAGTGATCGACGGTTCAGCAACCGACGCGGTCCCGTGCGGGACCGCGCTTGCAGCAGACCACGCTAGCGTTGGAAGACTTCGGCCAGCAGGTTATGCATCGCCTGGAACGCACGCAGCGAGGTACGACGGTCGTACTGCATCTTGCCAGGGGTATTGGCCGCAGGATCGGTGAAGGAATGCACCGCGCCCCCGTAGCTGAGCAATTGCCAGTCGACCTTCGCGGCATTCATTTCCTCTTCGAACGCTGGCAACTGCTCACGCGGCACCAGTGGATCGGAGGCGCCATGCAACACCAGCACCGCGCCTTTGATACGCTTGGCATCGGCCGGGTTGGGCGTATCCAGCGTGCCATGGAAGGATACCGCGGCCTTCAGGTCTGCCCCGTTACGCGCCAATTCGAGCGCGCAGCAACCGCCGAAGCAGAAGCCGAACGCGGCGACCTTGCCCGGCTCCAGCAACGCCCTGGATTGCGCCAGCAACTGGGCCAGGGCAGCTTCCATGCGCTTGCGCAGCTCCGCACGGTCGTTTTTCAGCGGCATCATTGCCGCGCCCGCCTCGTCCGCGTTGACCGGACGCACCGACTGGCCGTAGAGATCGGCGATCAATACCACGTAGCCTTTTTCGGCCACTTCACGGGCAATGCGCTCTGCGCCCTCGCCTATGCCCATCCAGTTCGGCGCCATCACCAGGGCCGGTTGTGCCAGTGCACCCTGGGTGTACACCAGGCGGCTCTCATAGGTTTTTCCAGCCAGGTGGTACACCAGCGATTCGACGATAACCTTGCTCATCAGCTCCTCCTTGCACCATGAAAAAAGCCCGCCGAAGCGGGCTTTGCCTTGCATCAACTCAAGCAGATAGCTCGACCAGCAGCTTGTTCAGGCGACGAACGTAGGCTGCGGGGTCCTTGAGGCTGTCACCAGCCGCCAGGGCTGCCTGGTCAAAGAGAATGTGCGAGAACTCGGCGAAGCGGTCTTCGCTCTGCTCGTTGTCCAGCTTCTCGATCAGCGGATGGGCCGGGTTGAATTCGAAGATCGGCTTGGAATCCGGAACCTTCTGGCCGCTCGCCTCTAGAATCTGGCGCATCTGCAGGCCGAAGTCCTGCTCACCGATGGCCAGGATCGCCGGCGAATCGGTCAGGCGGTGAGAGACACGCACCTCACTGACGCTTTCACCCAGGGCGGCCTTCAGGCGCTCGACCAGGCCTTCCTTGTCCTTGGCGACTTCTTCCTGAGCCTTCTTGTCTTCTTCCGAATCCAGGTTGCCCAGGTCCAGATCGCCACGAGCGACATCTACAAAGGCCTTGCCGTCGAACTCGTTGAGGTAGCTCATCAGCCACTCGTCGATGCGGTCGGTCAGCAACAGCACTTCGATGCCTTTCTTGCGGAAGACTTCCAGATGCGGGCTGTTCTTGACCTGGGCGTGGGATTCGCCGGTGAGGTAGTAGATCTTGTCCTGCCCTTCCTTGGCGCGTGCCAGGTAGTCGGCCAGGGCAACGCTCTGCTCGCCGGTCTCGTCCTGGGTGGAGGCGAAACGCAGCAGGCCGGCGATCTTTTCCTTGTTGGCGAAGTCTTCGGCAGGACCTTCCTTCAGGACCTGGCCGAAGTTCTTCCAGAACCCCTTGTACTGCTCGGGCTCGTTTTTGGAGAGTTTTTCCAGCATGTCCAGCACGCGCTTGGTCAGGGCCGACTTCATCGAATCGATGATCGGGTCCTTCTGCAGGATTTCTCGCGAAACGTTCAGCGACAGGTCGTTGGAATCGACCACGCCCTTGGTGAAACGCAGGTACAGCGGCAGGAAGGACTCCGCCTGATCCATGATGAACACGCGCTGGACGTACAGCTTCAGGCCCCGAGGCGCTTCACGCTGGTACAGGTCGAATGGCGCACGGGCCGGTACATAAAGCAGCGAGCTGTACTCGAGCTTGCCTTCGACCTTGTTGTGGCTCCAGGCCAGCGGGTTCTCGAAGTCGTGGCCGATGTGCTTGTAGAACTCCTGGTACTCCTCGTCCTTGATCTCGGTGCGAGGACGAGTCCACAGGGCACTGGCGCGGTTGACGGTTTCCCATTCGGCGGCAGGCTGCTCTTCGCCTTCAACCGCTTCGGCCTGCTCCTTTGGTAGCTGGATCGGCAAGGCGATGTGGTCCGAGTACTTCTTGACGACGTTGCGCAGGCGCCAGCCATCGGCGAACTCTTCCTCACCCTTTTTCAGGTGCAGGACGATCCGGGTGCCACGCTCTGGCTTGTCGACGGTGGCGACTTCAAAGCTGCCCTCGCCCCTGGAAGACCAGTGCACGCCTTCGCCAGCCGGCAGGCCGGCACGACGGGAGAACACATCGACCTTGTCGGCGACGATGAATGCGGAGTAGAAACCCACACCAAACTGGCCGATCAGGTGCGAGTCTTTCTTCTGGTCGCCGCTCAGGTTCTTCATGAAGTCGGCGGTGCCCGACTTGGCGATGGTACCCAGGTGGGCGATCACATCGTCACGGCTCATGCCGATGCCGTTGTCCTCGAGGGTCACGGTGCCGGCGTCCTTGTCGAAGCTGACGCGGATTTTCAGATCGGCGCCGCCCTCGAGCAGCTCGGGCTTGGCCAGGGCCTCGAAGCGCAGCTTGTCGGCAGCGTCAGAGGCGTTGGAAATCAGCTCGCGAAGGAAGATTTCCTTGTTCGAGTACAGCGAGTGGATCATGAGGTGCAGCAGTTGCTTCACCTCGGTCTGGAAGCCCAGGGTTTCCTTTTGAGTCTCAACACTCATGGTCTTCAAAACTCCGATCTGATGGCAGTTGTCGTGCAGCGGCCGGGCTAGATGCCGAGGCTCGCTTTCACGGCGGGATGTCCACCAGATGGGGGCTGCCATCGCTATTTCAAGGGCTTGTGCGCGTCTTCGATCTTGAAATGTGTCCATGCGTAACGATGGGCCTGGGTGTCATTGCTGTATCACTCGTGCAATACCCGGCCCTCGCGAGGTGCTCTGCAATACACAAGGCCGATAAAAAGTCTATGTAGATCCGAGACTTATATATCTGTATTCTCCGTGGAACTAAATTCCCTTACTTGAGCTCGAAGGAACAAGTAAGTTATTCCACACAAGGAGAGACAACCCATGCGTAAACCTTTTGCTTTTGCTCTGATGCTGGCTGCTGCTCTGGGTCTGGCTGCGTGCGATAAAGCCAGCGAAGACAAAGCCCAGGACGCTCAGGAACATCGTCAAGACGCTCAGGAGAAAATGGGCGACGCTCAGGACAAGATGAACGACGCTGCCGAGGAAAACGCCGAAGCCGCGAAAGACCAGGCTGAAGCCGAGCGCAAGGCCGCTGAAGAGGCAAATACTGCCCCAGCGCCGGAAAACACTCCAGCTAGCCCGGCCGTACCAGCTGCTCCAGCGGAACCTGCCAAGCAGTAATCCGGCAGTTCATAAAGAAACCCGACGCTGTCGGGTTTTTTTATGGGCGATGAAAAGTTCAGGCTTTAACGATTCAGTTGAGTGTATTGGCGACATCCCTACCCGTTTCCACGGGCGTACTTTCGGTCGGTGTGAAGGTCATCACTTCGAGGACATCGGAGTGGAACTCGCGGCGGTACAGGATCAATACCACGCCAATGTTAACCAACATGAACAACCACGGACTGATGAACCAGCTCAACATGGCCATGCCGAAGTAATAGGAGCGCAGGCCGAAGTTGAACTGGTTGGCCGCAAGCGACAACACCCTCGCAGCTCGCAAGGCAAATGCCTTGCGCTCCAGCTCGTTGACCAGACGCTCACCGATCATCGGTGCCGAGCCGACCAGTACCGCGGCGAAGTTGTACTGGCGCATGCACCAGCTGAAGGTGAAAAAGGCGTAGACGAATACAGTCGCCAGACATAGCAGCTTGATCTCCGACATCCCTTGCGAGGTCTGCTGCACCAGCGGCAGATCGGCCAGCAAGGAAAGCGCCCTGTCCGAAGCGCCCAGCACGGTCAGAATGCCCGCGAGAATGATCAGGGTACTAGACGCGAAGAACGATGCATTGCGCTCCAGGTTGCCGATCACGCTGGCGTCGGCAATACGGTTGTCGCGCAGCAGCATGCGGCGCATCCAGTCTTCCCGGTACAAGTGCAGAACGCTGGCCAGACAGGCCGTGTCGCGCGCTTTCCAGGTGGCATAGCGGGTGTAGCCGCCCCAACAGATGACAAACCAGCACGCCGCCAGCAGATTACCCAAATTGCTCTGTATGAAACTCATGCACGTCCCTTATCGCTGATGCAGAGAAGGTATAGACCGGCTTTCGACGCTTGGTTGCCGTAAAAGACACGTCGTTGTAACAAAAAACCCCGCATCCAGGGGATGCGGGGTTTCGGTATCGGCCAAGGGTCGAGGTCTTCAGGCTTGTGGCCGGCTTCGGCGCCTTGGGTTCAAACCATCAGGCCAGCGCTTCGCGCGGGTTGCCAAGCAGGCGGTCGCAGACCACGGCGACGCCAAAGGCTGCTACCGACGGCACCAGCCAGGCCAGGCCCTGCTCGCTCAGCGGCAGATGCGACACGGCGTCCGGCAGCACATGCCCAAGGCTGCTGCCCTTGATCGCATCGACAATGCCGAAGACCAGGGAAACCAGCATCACCGGGGCCAGTACACGGACCGGCGAGTTCCACAGGCCCTTGCAGAAGCTCAAACCCACCAGGACGATGCACGGCGGGTAGATGGCGGTCAGCACAGGAATCGAGAACATGATCAACTTGGTCAGGCCCAGATTCGAGACCACCAGCGAGAAGCCGGCCAGGATCACCACCAGGGCGCGATACGACAACGGCAGGATATTGCTGAAGTACTCGGCGCACGCACACGTCAGGCCAACCGCAGTCACCAGGCATGCCAGGGCAATCAGCACGGCCAGGAAACCACTGCCCAGCGAACCGAAGGTGTGCTGTACATAGGCATGCAGGACCGCCGCACCGTTAGTGGCGCCAGCCGCGATGCCATGGCTGCTCGAGCCCAGCTGGAACAGGCTGACGTACACCAGGGCCAGGCCGACACCGGCGATCAGGCCCGCAATGATCGCGTAGCGGGTGATCAACTGGGGCGACTCGACACCGCGCGAGCGGATGGCGTTGACGATTACGATACCGAACACGAGCGCGCCCAGGGTATCCATGGTCAGGTAGCCATTGATGAAGCCCTGGGAAAACGCCGAGGCCGCATAGGCAGGCTGCGCCTCGCCGACGCTGCCGGCTGGAAGCATGAACGCGGCGATACCCAGCGCGGCAAGGGCGACAATCTTCAGCGGCCCGAGGAAACGCCCCACGGTATCGAGCAGCTTGCCGGGATACATGGAGACGGCCAGCACCACAACGAAGTACACCAGGCTATAGATGAACAGCGCGAGCGGGCTTTCACCGGTCAGCGGTGCAACGCCCACTTCGAACGACACGGTTGCTGTACGCGGGGTGGCGAACAGCGGGCCGACCGACAGGTAGCACACGGCTGCCAGCAGGCCGCCGAAGAACTTGCCGATCGGGCTGCTCAACGCGTCCATGCCGCCGCCGACCTTGGCCAGCGCCACCACGGTGATCACGGGCAGGCCCACGGCGGTCACCAGGAAGCCCATGGCCGCCATCCACACGTGAGGCCCTGCCTGCAGGCCGACAATAGGCGGGAAGATGATATTGCCCGCGCCTACGAAAAGCGCAAACGTCATAAAACCAAGCGCCAGGATATCCTGGCCTTTCAAGACTTTCATTCTAGGAAGTACCACACTGCTGAAATCGGGAGTCGAGAGGGGAATTTCCCTGAGGGTGGGGGAAATGCTGCCCGGCTTGGTGAGCCAGACCCGTTTAGCGTGTCGTTCCCTTTTGGGGCACAAGCATAATATGGATGCGTAGGGTAACGAATTTGTTGAGCAAACGCACTGGCATAGTGCTGCCTGTCCGACGGATCGACGGAGATTATTGGCTGGGGGGCAGGAAAAGTCCGTAAGAATTTTCCTATAGGGCTGATCAATTTTTCAGCAATTCGGTGCGCAACCAAAACCGGAAACACAAAGGCCACCCGGAGGTGGCCTTTGTAGAACTGCGTGGGGGCAGTTTTTATTACTTCTTGGCTTCCCAGCCGGTCAGCTCGGCCAAGGCCTTGCCGATGTCAGCCAGCGAACGCACGGTTTTCACGCCTGCGTCCTGCAGTGCGGCGAATTTCTCGTCCGCAGTGCCTTTGCCACCGGAGATGATGGCGCCCGCATGGCCCATGCGCTTGCCCGCAGGGGCAGTCACACCAGCGATGTAGGAAACGACAGGCTTGGTCACGTTTGCCTTGATGTAGGCAGCCGCTTCTTCTTCAGCCGAACCGCCGATCTCGCCGATCATGACGATCGCTTCGGTCTGCGGGTCTTCCTGGAACAGCTTCAGGATGTCGATGAAGTTCGAGCCTGGGATCGGGTCGCCGCCGATACCGACGCAGGTGGACTGACCGAAACCGGCGTCCGTGGTCTGCTTGACCGCTTCATAGGTCAGGGTGCCGGAACGCGAAACGATACCGACCTTGCCTGGCAAGTGAATGTGACCTGGCATGATGCCGATCTTGCACTCGCCTGGAGTGATCACGCCTGGGCAGTTAGGGCCGATCAGGGTAACACCCAGCTCGTCGCACTTGACCTTGGCATCCAGCATGTCGAGGGTAGGAATACCTTCGGTGATGCAGACGATCAGCTTGATGCCGCCCAGGGCCGCTTCAAGGATCGAGTCCTTGCAGAAAGGAGCCGGAACGTAGATGACCGAGGCGTCTGCGCCGGTGGCTTCTACCGCTTCTTTCACGGTGTTGAACACAGGCAGGTTCAGGTGAGTGGTGCCACCCTTGCCTGGGGTCACGCCGCCGACCATCTTGGTGCCGTAGGCGATGGCCTGTTCGGAGTGGAAAGTACCCTGCGAGCCGGTGAAGCCCTGGCAGATGACTTTGGTGTCTTTATTGATCAGGACGCTCATTACTTGCCCTCCGCAGCTTTGACAACTTGTTGAGCAGCGTCGGTCAGGCTGGTTGCCGCAATGATGTTCAAACCGCTTTCTGCCAGTACTTTAGCGCCCAGCTCGGCGTTGTTGCCTTCCAGACGGACGACAACCGGTACTTTCACACCGACTTCCTTCACTGCGCCAATGATGCCCTCGGCAATCATGTCGCAACGAACGATGCCGCCGAAGATGTTGACCAGTACCGCCGCGACATTGCTGTCGGACAGGATGATCTTGAACGCTTCGGTAACGCGTTCCTTGGTGGCACCGCCGCCTACGTCGAGGAAGTTGGCTGGCTTGCCGCCATGCAGGTTGACGATGTCCATGGTACCCATGGCAAGGCCGGCACCGTTGACCATGCAGCCGATGTTGCCTTCCAGCGCGACATAGTTCAGTTCGAACTTGGCGGCGTGGGCTTCACGGGCGTCGTCCTGCGACGGGTCGTGGAAGGTCTTCAGCTTGGGCTGGCGGTACATGGCGTTGGCGTCGATGTTGAGCTTGGCATCGAGGCAGTGCAGGTCGCCATCGGCCTTGATGACCAGCGGGTTCACTTCCAGCAGCGCCAGATCGTGATCCTTGAACAGCTTGGCCAGGCCAACGAAGATCTTGGCGAACTGAGTGACTTGCTTGCCTTCCAGGCCCAGCTGGAACGCCAGCTCGCGGCCCTGGAACGGCTGAGCGCCGACCAGTGGATCGATGGTGGCCTTGATGATCTTCTCGGGGGTTTCGTGAGCGACTTTCTCGATGTCCACGCCACCTTCGGTGGACGCCATGAACACGATGCGGCGGCTCGAACGATCGACTACAGCGCCCAGGTACAGCTCCTTGGCGATGTCAGTGCAGGATTCGACCAGGATCTTGGAGACAGGTTGACCGTTGGCGTCGGTCTGGTAGGTGACCAGATTCTTGCCCAACCACTGCGCAGCGAACGCCTTGGCGTCCTCTTTGCTGCGAACCAGCTTGACGCCGCCCGCCTTGCCGCGACCACCTGCGTGGACCTGGGCTTTTACAACCCACTCGGTACCACCGATCTTGTCGCAGGCTTCTGCTGCAGCTTCAGGGGTGTCGACTGCGAAACCCTTGGAAACTGGCAGGCCGTATTCAGCGAACAGCTGCTTACCCTGATACTCGTGAAGATTCATGCTTTATACCGTCTTCGTTAGGTACTGCGCTTCGGCGCTGCGCCGTTGCCGGCGCCGCGCCACCTGTGACCGTCAACGCGAGGGTGGTCCCCCGGGCCCGGTCCGGCAGAGGTTCCGCGGTGAGTCATGCGCACAAGACTCACGACGGGCTGTCTGCCGTGGTTTCTTATTGTTTAACGCTTCTTGCGGTTGGCAACGTGAATGGCGCCGCCATTCACTGCCAGTGCGGCTTCATGCAGCGCTTCGGACAGGGTCGGATGGGAGAAGACCATCATGCCCAGGTCCTCGGCGCTGGTGCCGAATTCCATTGCGATCGCACCCTGCTGAACCAGTTCGGCAGCCGATGGGCCAATCACGTGCACACCCAGTACGCGGTCGGTCTTGGCATCGGCGATGACCTTGACGAAACCACCGGTATCGTTGGCCGCCATCGCACGGCCGCTGGCCGCGAACGGGAAGGTGCCCACGTTAACCTCAACGCCTTCGGCCTTCAAGGCCTGTTCGGTCTTGCCGACCCACGCGATTTCCGGGTGGGTGTAGATTACCGAAGGGATCAGGTCATAGTTCATCTGGGCTTTGTGGCCCTTGATGCGCTCGACGACCATGATGCCTTCTTCCGAAGCCTTGTGCGCCAGCATCATGCCGCGCACGACGTCACCGATGGCGAACACGCCAGGAACACTGGTCGCGCACTGGTCATCGACGAAGATATAGCCACGTTCGTCGATGTTCACGCCGCTGTCGGCGGCCAGCAGGTCGGTAGTCACCGGACGGCGGCCGACCGCGACGATCAACTTGTCGAAGGTGATCTTCTGCTCGCCGTTGGCGTCGGTGTAGGTCACTTCGACTTCTTCGCCGTTGACCTTGGAGCCCGTTACGCGAGCGCCCAGCTTGATGTCCAGGCCTTGCTTGGTCAGGGTCTTCTGGGCTTCCTTGGAAACCGCGGCATCGGCGGCCATCAGGAAGGTATCCAGGGCTTCCAGCACGGTGACTTCAGCGCCCAGGCGCGACCATACCGAACCCAGCTCCAGGCCGATGACGCCAGCACCGATCACACCAAGGCGCTTGGGTACGGTCTGGAATTCGAGGGCGCCGGTGGAGTCGACGATGACGTTCTGGTCGACCGGGGCCGGCGGAATGTCGATCGGACGCGAGCCGGAGGCCAGGATCACGTTGTCGGCTTCGATGATTTCGGTGGTGCCGTCGGCCTTGGTGACTTCGACTTTCTTGCCCGCCAGCAGCTTGCCGTGGCCCTGGATCGAGGTCACGCCGTTGGCCTTGAACAGGGTGGCGACGCCGCCAGTCAGGTTCTTGACGATACCGGCCTTGCGGCCGACCATCGCAGCGACGTCCATCTTGACTTCGCCAGTGGAGATACCGTGTACGTTGAAGCTCTCTTTGGCTTCCTTGTACTTCCAGGAGCTGTCCAGCAGCGCCTTGGATGGAATGCAACCGACGTTCAGGCAGGTACCGCCCAAGGCCAGCTTGCCCTCGGCATCGGTGTACTTCTCGATGCAGGCAGTCTTCAGGCCGAGCTGTGCGGCCTTGATGGCGGCCACATAGCCGCCAGGACCTGCACCAATCACTACCACGTCGAATTTCTGGGTCATAAAAGATTCCTTATCAGCTTCAAGCTTCAAGCCGCAAGCTGCAAGACGACCCGCTTCAGCTTGAAGCTTGCAGCTTGCAACTTGCAGCTATTGATTAGATGTCCAGCAGCAGGCGAGACGGATCTTCCAGCAGGTTCTTGATGGTTACCAGGAAGGTCACGGCTTCCTTGCCATCGATCAGGCGATGGTCGTAGGACAGCGCCAGGTACATCATCGGGCGAATGACCACCTGCCCATTGACCGCCATCGGGCGCTGGATGATGTTGTGCATACCCAGGATAGCCGCCTGCGGCGGGTTGACGATCGGGGTCGACATCATCGAGCCGAATGTACCACCGTTGGTGATGGTGAAGGTACCACCAGTCATTTCGTCGATCGACAGCTTGCCATCACGGGCCTTCTTGCCGTAGGTGGCAATGCCGTTCTCGATTTCGGCCAGGCTCATCTGCTCGGCGTTGCGCAGTACCGGCACAACCAGGCCACGGTCGCTGGAGACAGCCACGCCGACGTCGGCATAGCCGTGGTAGACGATGTCCGAGCCATCGATCGAGGCGTTGACAGCAGGGAAGCGTTTCAGTGCTTCGGTGGCGGCCTTGACGAAGAACGACATGAAGCCCAGGCGAACGCCATTGTGGGTCTTCTCGAACAGGTCCTTGTACTTCGAGCGCAGGGCCATGACTTCGGTCATGTCGACTTCGTTGAACGTGGTCAGCATGGCCATGTTCGACTGGGCGTCGACCAGGCGCTTGGCCACGGTGGCGCGCACGCGGGTCATCGGCACGCGCTTCTCGGTGCGGTCGCCAGTGGCGGTCACGACCGGAGCAGCGGCGGCTGGCTTGGCGGCAGGTGCGGCGGCGGGAGCGGACTTCTTCGCCTCGACAGCGGCAACCACGTCTTCCTTGGTGATTCGGCCGTCTTTACCAGTGCCCTTGATGCTGTTCAGGGCGATACCGTTTTCTTCAGCCAGCTTGCGCGCGGCCGGAGCGCCAATGGCGTCTTCGTCGCCGGCAGCCGCGGCGGCGGCAGGAGCAGCGGCTGCCGGGGCTGCAGCAGGTGCGGCAGCAGCAACGCCGCCTTCCTGGATCGAGCCCAGGACTTCGTCGGACAGGACGGTATCGCCCTCGCCCTTGACGATTGCACCCAGCACGCCATCAGCAGTGGCCAGCACTTCCAGGACGACCTTGTCGGTCTCGATGTCGACGATCAGTTCGTCACGCTTGACGGCCTCGCCCGGTTGCTTGTGCCAGGTGGCAACGGTGCCATCGGCAACCGATTCCGGGAAAGTAGGCGCTTTGATCTCGATAGCCATTATCAGTAATTCCTTAAATTCGATTTCTGGTGCGCGAAGGCATTAAACGTTGAAGGCATCTTTGAGCAGCTTTTCTTGCTGCTCCGCGTGCATCGAAGCGTAACCGCAGGCGGGTGCCGCCGAAGCGTCACGGCCGGCGTACTCCAGGAACAGCGCCTTGTTGTGGCGGCCCAGAATACGGCGCATGTGATGCTGGCTGCTGTACCAGGCGCCCTGGTTCATCGGTTCTTCCTGACACCACACTGCATGCTTCAGGTTGGTGTACGGCGCGAGGATCTCGACAAGATCATCCTCAGGGAACGGATACAGTTGTTCGATACGCACGATGGCGATGTCTTCACGGCCTTCGGCACGGCGTTTTTCCAGCAGGTCGTAGTAGACCTTGCCGCTGCACAGCACCAGGCGCTCGACCTTGGCCGGATCGAGGGTGTCGATTTCCGGGATCACGGTCTGGAACGAGCCTTCGGCCAGGTCCTCGAGCGTCGAGACTGCCAGCTTGTGGCGCAGCAACGACTTGGGCGTCAGTACGATCAGCGGCTTGCGCAGCGGACGGATGACCTGACGGCGCAGCAGGTGATAGATCTGCGCTGGCGTGGTTGGCACGCAGACCTGCACGTTGTGCTCGGCACACAGTTGCAGGTAACGCTCCAGACGCGCCGAGGAGTGCTCAGGCCCCTGCCCTTCATAGCCGTGCGGCAGCAGCATGGTCAGGCCGCACAGACGGCCCCACTTGTGCTCGCCACTGGTGATGAACTGGTCGACGACCACCTGGGCACCGTTGGCGAAGTCACCGAACTGGGCTTCCCAGATTACCAGCGCATTCGGCTGGGTGGTCGAGTAACCGTATTCGAAGGCCAGGACCGCCTCTTCGGACAGGAACGAATCGTACAGGTCGAAACGTGGCTGGCCTTTATAGAGGTTCTGCAGCGGGATGTAGGTGCTGGCGTCCTTCTGGTTGTGCAGCACCGCATGGCGGTGCGAGAAGGTGCCACGGCCGATATCCTGACCCGTCATGCGGATCGGGTGACCTTCGAACGCCAGGGTCGCGTACGCCATGGTTTCGGCGTAGCCCCAGTTGATCGGCAAGCCGCCGGCCTGCATCTTCTGGCGGTCTTCGTAGATCTTCGAGACCTGGCGCTGGACGACGAAGCCTTCCGGCAGCTCGAGCAGCTTGGCCGACAGCTCTTGCAGGGTCTTGAGGTCGAAGCGGGTGTCGTGGCGCGCAGTCCAGGCGTGTCCCAGGTACGGACGCCAGTCGACGAACAGCTCCTTGTTCGGCTCCTTGACCAGGCTCTTGACCACATGCAGGCCATTGTCGAGCGCGCTGCGGTACTCGTCGATCTTGGTCTGGGCGCGATCGGCGTCGATGCGGCCTGCCTGGATCAGGCTTTCGGCATACAGCTCGCGCGTGGTGCGCTGCTTGGTGATCTGCTGGTACATCAGCGGCTGGGTGCCGTTGGGCTCGTCCGCCTCGTTGTGGCCGCGGCGGCGGTAGCAGACCAGGTCGATGACCACGTCACGCTTGAACTGCATGCGATAGTCGATGGCCAGCTGGGTCACGAACATCACCGCTTCCGGATCGTCACCGTTGACGTGCAGGATCGGCGCCTGGATCATCTTGGCGACGTCGGTGCAGTACTCGGTGGAACGCGAATCCAGCGGGTTGCTGATCGTGAAGCCAACCTGGTTGTTGATCACGATGTGCACTGTGCCGCCGGTCTTGAAACCGCGGGTCTGCGACATCTGGAAGGTCTCCATGACCACGCCTTGACCGGCGAATGCCGCGTCACCGTGGAGGGAGATCGGCAGGACCTTGTCGCCGACGGTATCGTTGCGGCGGTCCTGACGGGCCCGGACCGAACCTTCCACCACCGGCGAGACGATCTCCAGGTGGGAAGGGTTGAACGCCATGGCCAGGTGGACTTCGCCACCGGCGGTCATCACGTTGGACGAGAAGCCCTGGTGGTATTTCACGTCACCGGAACCGAGCTCGACCTTCTTCTTGCCTTCGAACTCGTCGAACAGCTCACGCGGATTCTTGCCGAAGGTGTTGACCAGCACGTTCAGACGGCCACGGTGGGCCATGCCGATCACGACTTCCTTGGTGCCGTATGAACCGGAACGTTGGATCATCTCGTCGAGCATCGGGATCAGGCTTTCGGCGCCCTCCAGACCGAAGCGCTTGGTACCTGGGTACTTGGTACCCAGGTACTTCTCCAGGCCCTCGGCCGCGGTGATGCGCTCAAGCAGGTGAGTCTGCACGTCGGCGGAAAATTCCGGGCGGCCACGGACGCTTTCGAGACGCTGCTGGAACCAGCCGCGCTGCTCGGAATCGACGATGTGGGTGAACTCGGCGCCAATGGTGCGACAATATGTCTTCTGCAGCGCGTCGAGGATTTCGCGTAGGCTCGCCTCCTCTTTGCCGATGAACAGGTCGCCGGCACGGAAGGTCGTATCAAGATCGGCATTGGTCAAGCCGTAATGATTGATCGACAGGTCTACGGGCGCAGGTCGCTGCCACAACCCCAAGGGGTCGAGCTTGGCAGCCTGATGACCGCGCATGCGATAGGCCTGGATCAATCGCAATACTTCAACCTGCTTCTTCTCGTGTTCACTGCTCACGCTCCCGGCAGATACCGGTTGGGCGCGGCGCTGGTTCTTCGCCAGCAATACGAAATGGTCGCGGATCGTCGAGTGCGATACATCGGTAGCGGTGCTGCCTTCGGCGGGCAACTTCTGGAAGTAGGTGCGCCACTCTTCTGGCACAGCGTTAGGGTCGTGCAGGTAGAGCTCGTAGAGCTCTTCCACATATGCAGCGTTACCACCTGAAAGGTGGGCGCTTTCCCACATGCGCTGCATCACGCTTTCTTGCATGCTTGGTCACCCTCGGTTAGGGGACTGATCGGCAAGAGCCACAGCGAATGGGAAAAGCCCTAGAACAGCGACTGAACCAAGCCACCGAGGATCCTGCAGATTTTCCGGGTACCAGCCCGGAAGCCCCTGCTGGTCTCATATCTTCATAGGTAAGAGCCTGGGCTTTGTGAGCCCCCGACTCGAGTTTCACCGCGGTGCGGGCTGAGGCCCGCACCTTGGTGTGCTACGGGTACAACACTTGCTTCAATCAGGTGCCGCTTTGCAGCAGCATGTTGCGTACGTGGCCGATTGCCTTGGTCGGGTTCAGACCTTTGGGGCAAACGTTGACGCAGTTCATGATCCCGCGGCAGCGGAACACACTGAACGGGTCATCCAGGGACGCCAGGCGCTCCTGGGTCTTGGTATCACGGCTGTCGGCCAGGAAACGATAGGCTTGCAGCAGCGCGGCAGGACCCAGGAACTTGTCAGGGTTCCACCAGAACGACGGGCAAGAGGTCGAACAGCACGCGCACAGGATGCACTCGTACAGACCGTCCAGCTTGTCGCGTTCCTCAGGCGTCTGCAGGCGTTCGATAGCCGGCGCCGGGGTGTCGTTCTGCAGGAACGGCTTCACCTTCTCGTACTGCTTGTAGAAGATGCTCATGTCGACGACCAGGTCACGAATGACCGGCAGGCCAGGCAGCGGGCGCAACACCAGCTTGTTGCCCTTGACCACGGCCGACAGCGGCGTGATGCACGCCAGGCCGTTCTTGCCGTTGATGTTCATGCCATCGGAACCGCACACGCCTTCACGGCAGGAGCGACGATAGGAGAAACCCTCGTCCTGCTCCTTGATCAGCGCCAGAACGTCCAGCACCATCAGATCCTTGCCACCGGTGTCGACCTGGAAGGTCTCGGTTTTCGGCGCGGAATCGATATCCGGGTTGTAACGATAGACTTCGACTTTCAACATAGCGGCCACCCTTAGTAAGTCCGGACTTTTGGTTCGAACGCCGGTACGGTCTTCGGCGCGAAGTTGACTGCACGCTTGGCAACCCGCTTCTCACCTGGGAAGTACAGGGTGTGGCACAGCCAGTTTTCGTCGTCACGGTCTTCAAAGTCTTCACGGGCATGAGCGCCGCGGGACTCTTTACGTACTTCTGCGGCAATCGCCGTAGCTTCTGCGACTTCCAACAGGTTCTGCAGTTCCAATGCTTCGATACGCGCGGTATTGAAAGCCTGGGACTTGTCGTTGATCTTGACGTTGGCGATGCGCTCGCGCAGGCCAGCCAGTTGCTCGATGCCCTTCTGCATGTATTCGCCGGTACGGAACACACCGAAGTAGTTCTGCATGCAGCTCTGCAGCTCGCGGCGCAAGGTGGCGACGTCTTCGCCCTCGGTGCGCTCGTTGAGCTTGCTCAGGCGGTTGAGCGCGACTTCGATGTCGGTGTCGCTGGCGTCGCGGTATTCGATACCGTCGGTCAGCGCCTTCTCGAGGTGCAGGCCGGCGGCACGGCCGAAGACCACCAGGTCGAGCAGCGAGTTGCCGCCCAGGCGGTTGGCACCGTGAACCGATACGCACGCCACTTCACCGACCGCGAACAGGCCCGGAATGATGTGGTCCACGCCATCGGCGTCCTGGGTCATGGCCTGGCCATGAATGTTGGTGGCAACGCCGCCCATCATGTAGTGGCAGGTCGGCACGACCGGCACCGGCGCGACGACAGGGTCGACGTGGGCGAAGGTCTTGGACAGCTCGCAGATGCCTGGCAGGCGGCTGTGCAGCACTTCCTCGCCCAGGTGGTCGAGCTTGAGCATCACATGGTCGCCATCAGGACCACAGCCGTTGCCGGCGATGATTTCCTTGACCATGGAACGAGCCACGACGTCGCGGCCTGCAAGGTCCTTGGCGTTCGGAGCATAACGCTCCATGAAACGCTCGCCATGCTTGTTGATCAGGTAACCACCCTCACCACGGCAGCCTTCGGTGACCAGCACACCAGCGCCGGCGATGCCGGTCGGGTGGAACTGCCACATTTCGATGTCCTGCACCGGCACGCCGGCGCGCAGGGCCATGCCGACACCATCGCCGGTGTTGATCAGGGCGTTGGTGGTGGAGGAGTAGATACGGCCTGCACCGCCGGTGGCCAGGACGGTGGCCTTGGCGCGGATGTACTGGGTCTCGCCGGTTTCGATGCAGATCGCGATCACACCGACGAAGGCGCCGTCCTGGTTCTTCACCAGGTCAACGGCGTAGTACTCGTTCAGGAACGTGGTGCCTGCCTTCAGGTTGCCCTGGTACAGGGTATGCAGCAGCGCGTGACCGGTACGGTCGGACGCGGCGCAGGTACGTGCCGCCTGGCCGCCCTTGCCGAAGTCCTTGGACTGGCCACCGAACGGACGCTGGTAGATACGGCCGGTCTCGGTACGCGAGAACGGCAGGCCCATGTGGTCCAGCTCGAAGACCGCGGCCGGACCTTCCTGGCACATGTATTCGATAGCGTCCTGGTCACCGATGTAGTCCGACCCCTTGACGGTGTCGTACATGTGCCAGCGCCAGTCGTCGTTCGGGTCTGCCGAAGCGATGGCGCAGGTGATGCCACCCTGGGCCGAGACGGTGTGCGAACGGGTCGGGAAGACCTTGGTGATCACGGCGGTCTTGTGACCGCCCTGGGCCAGCTGCAGCGCAGCGCGCATGCCGGCACCGCCACCACCAACAATGATGGCGTCGAAAGAAATCGTTGGAATAATAGCCATGAATCAGATACCCCAGAGAATCTGCACACCCCAGACGAAGTAGGCGAACATCGCAACGCCACACACAGCCTGGAACAGGAAACGGATCGCAGTCGCCGACTTGCCGAACGCCATTGGGGTCAGGTAGTCGGTCGCGATGGTCCACATGCCGACCCAGGCGTGAGCGCCCAGGGCCACAAGGGCCAACAGACTGAAGATACGCATCGCGTTATTGGAGAACAGAGCGTGCCACTGGACATAATCGATGCCAGGGTGCGCCACGAGGTAGCCGATCAGGAAGATGAAATAAGCCGCGAGAACGACCGCAGATACGCGCTGCGCCATCCAGTCATAGAGGCCCGAACGCGACAGGTTCGTGACATTGGTTACCATATCCAAACTCCCGCCAGAACGATCACCACCACGGAGATGACGATGACAATTTTCGAGCCCAGCTTGCCGCCTTCCAGCGTCTCACCGATGCCCATGTCCATGATCAGGTGACGAACACCCGCCACCAGGTGATACAGCAGGGCGGACAGCAGGCCCCAGGCCACCAGCTTGGCCAGCGGGCTGGTCAGGCCCGCCTTCACGTCTTCGAAACCTTCTGGCGAATCCAGCGACTTGCCCAATGCGTAAAGCATGATGGCCAGGCCGACAAACAGGATGACGCCGGAAATACGGTGAAGAATGGACGTGTATGCGGTGATCGGGAGTTTGATGGTCCTTAGGTCTAGGTTTACAGGTCGTTGGCTTTTCACGGCTTTTTTCACACTGAAGAGCCCCTAGCTAACAGGGCAAAGTTGTTGGTAAGTGTACTGGTCAGGTACCCACCACCCGGGGAACAGCGACCCCCAGCAAAACGGGCTTGCAAGCCCTTGGCGGTCGGCTGCCGAGTATAGACAGTTAGGCTGCTTATGACAACGTGAGGGACTCGCCCGAATAGCGCATTGCCTTTCTCGGATAAAAGGCGTAAACGACCGATAATTTCGCGGAAAACCCCCCGGTTGACAGGGTTTTCAAGCAGCCTTTAGGCAAATTGACATCTGGATTTATCCCTCTATAGTGGTGCGGGCCCTGCGTGGGGGGTTGTCTGATGATTTCAAGCATTGATAGGAGGCCACATGGCTGACAAAAAAGCGCAGTTGGTCATCGAGGGCGCAGCCCCCGTAGAGCTGCCCATTTTAACCGGCACCGTTGGTCCCGATGTTATCGACGTGAGAGGGTTGGGGGCGGCCACGGGTCATTTCACGTTCGACCCAGGCTTCATGGCGACCGCATCCTGCGAGTCGAAGATCACCTATATTGATGGCGACCAGGGTGTCCTGCTGCACCGCGGCTACCCGATCGAACAGCTCGCCGAACAGTCTGACTATCTCGAAACCTGCTACCTGCTGCTTAATGGCGAGTTGCCAAACGCCGAGCAGAAAGCCCAGTTCGTCAGCACCGTCAAGAACCACACCATGGTTCACGAGCAGTTGAAGACCTTCTTCAACGGCTTCCGCCGTGACGCCCACCCGATGGCCGTGATGTGCGGCGTGGTCGGCGCCCTGTCGGCGTTCTACCACGACTCCCTCGACATCAATAACCCGCAGCACCGCGAAATCTCGGCGGTCCGCCTGGTTGCCAAGATGCCGACCCTGGCGGCGATGGTCTACAAGTACTCCATG
This sequence comes from Pseudomonas sp. JE3303, assembly GCF_056312565.1. Lineage (NCBI taxonomy): Bacteria > Pseudomonadati > Pseudomonadota > Gammaproteobacteria > Pseudomonadales > Pseudomonadaceae > Pseudomonas > Pseudomonas sp. JE3303. The sequence goes on along the minus strand of NZ_JBWGIF010000016.1, from coordinate 29,581 downwards.
GGCCAGCCCATGATGTATCCGCGTAACGACCTGACCTACGCGGAAAACTTCCTGCACATGATGTTCAACACCCCGTGCGAGATCAAACCGATCAGCCCGGTGCTGGCCAAGGCGATGGACCGGATCTTCATTCTCCACGCCGATCACGAGCAGAACGCCTCCACCTCCACGGTGCGCCTGGCGGGCTCCTCGGGCGCCAACCCGTTCGCCTGCATCGCCGCCGGTATCGCCGCACTGTGGGGCCCTGCCCACGGCGGTGCAAACGAGGCGGTCCTGACCATGCTCGATGAAATCGGCGATGTCTCCAACATCGACACCTTCATCGCCAAGGCCAAGGACAAGAACGATCCGTTCAAGCTCATGGGCTTCGGTCACCGCGTGTACAAGAACCGTGACCCGCGCGCCACCGTGATGAAGCAGACCTGCGACGAAGTCCTGCGCGAACTGGGCATCAAGAACGACCCGCAACTTGAACTCGCAATGCGCCTCGAAGAGATCGCCCTGACCGATCCGTACTTCATCGAGCGCTCGCTGTATCCGAACGTCGACTTCTACTCGGGGATCATCCTCAAGGCGATCGGTATTCCAACCAGCATGTTCACCGTGATCTTCGCCCTGGCGCGCACCGTGGGCTGGATCTCGCACTGGAAGGAGATGCTCTCCAGCCCGTACAAGATCGGCCGCCCGCGCCAGCTGTACACCGGCTACGAGAAGCGCGACATCGCCAAGCTCGAAGACCGCGAGTAACACCGCTTCCGAACACCCGGCGCGCTGCCGGGCATGTTCAGACCTCGAAAAGGCCCGCTCGACGCGGGCCTTTTCAATCAGCACGCCCTTCCCTCCCAGAGATCCGACGGTTCGCGGAATTCATTCCCGCTGCCAGCGTTGACCGCCTTGATCGAATATTGATCCGCGCCCATCAGGGCCTTTCAATCACTTCGCAATAGGTTACCGACATGGATATCAACGAAAGCCTGGCCTTCTTCGAACAGCTGCAGATGGCCGCACCGCCAATGCGCCGGCTTGACGCTTATACCCTGGCCGCCCCTCCGGCGAGCGAAAGTTCTCCCACCCCCGAAGCGGGCATTCAGGAAAACAGGCTGGTGGCGTTCACCAGCGGGCTGGAGAAACATTACAAGGAGGCCGTGAAATTCTCTGTGCAGATAGCCCAGAGCGCGGCGAATGCCAAATTCGACCAACTGACCCACCGCCTGGAATGGTATGCCGAATACAGCAGGGCATTGCAATACGCAGGCTGGATCGGCAGCGACAACAAGCTGACCGAATACAGCAACGCCAAGGTGGAAGTCACCATGGAGTCGGTTGCTTTCGAACTGATCAAGCTGGCAGCGGGCCCTAACGCTGCGGTGATCGCCGAACTGGCCAACCTCGCGATCACATCTCTCAAGGGCGATACGGAGCTCACCCAAAAACTGCAAGCGGCTTCCACCAGCGGCAAGTCCGGGTCGTTTGACATAATGCCCTGCCTGCAAGTCCAGGACGATATCGTCATGTACGACCATGCAATGCGGTTCGAGCACAACAGCTCCAGTGGAGGCTTCTGGTTCTGGAGCTGGAAGGCAAGCGATGTCAGCCTGCAGCACGTCGCCAATGAAAGGACATTCAACTTCTCGCATTACCAGGGCGTCGAGGAAGCCATCAAGCGCAGGCTGGGCGACCACTCCAGCGCGTTCTTCGACAACCTGCCACTGGACTGATCCCGCAGATCGCCTTCATCGGAGGAACCCGCATGGATGATTCAGCATGGCAATTCCACCGCAGCGCCGGCACGCTCATGATCGCGCCGCCGGACCTGGGCAAGAGCGTTGTACAGGACATTCTTGATAGCATCCTGTTCGCGGAACTGGCTGCCAACAAACAACATGATCCGTTCAATGCTTCGCTTGCATGGCGCAGGACCTGGACGCGCGCCCTGGAGGCGCTTCACTGGACAGCGACAGCTTCGTCAGGCCAGGAAGAAGTACACAGGGAGGAATTCACGATCGCCTCACTGTTTGCACTATCACTCGGTACGCTGCCCGCTCCGGATCCGGCGGCACTGTTCGGCGAGCTGAAAGTGGCACACCTGCACGCACTGGAGCCCTATTGCAGGAGAAACCATGCTGAATCGACGCGACTGAGGCTGACACTTTGCCTGGCCCACAGCGCTGAACTGGTGATACTCATGGGAGTGGCGTTCGAAGCCCACACTCCCCTGGACGTGCATTGGCTTACACAGCAATATCCGGCCGCTACGCACCAGAGCATCCACATCAGCAAGACAAGCTACACCTACGCACGGCATCCGGACTATACCGCAGACCGCAGCAAGGTGATCGAACGCCTGGGCGCGAACCGCAGCCGCGAACTCGAGCGCATACAGCTTTCTCCATACCAATGAAGCCCAGCCTGGCCGGGCGATCGGCCAGGCTGCCTGGAGCGCCTGCTCAGTGCTTTTCAGCCAGCGTCTTCAACCCTCTGAGGGTGTTGAACGGTGCATCCACGACGAACTTGTTGGCCAGCCATGACGGCACGCTGCCACCAGGCTCGGTGTGCACCTGATAGATCACCTCGGTACTGTCCCCCTTGGGGACCAGTTTCCAGAAGCCCTTGACCTGCGATACGCGCACGTAACCCTGCTCGTCCGGCAAGTACGCCGGCTGCCCTTCCAGGTTGCGCACCAGGCCGCCATCAGGCTCCTGCACCGTGGTGACATGCAGGACCGAGTCACGTGGCGTCACTGGCCATGGCGTATTGAACTGGGTGTAGGTCCAACTCTGGTCACCCTCATGCTTGAGCAGTTTCTGTGATTTGCACTCATGAATCCAGGCACAGGCGCCAGACACGTCTTCCTGCAGCGCCTTGATCCTGGCCAACGGCGCCTTGATCAGCGTCACGCCGCGATAGGCCTTGTACCTGGAGCCAGCGACTTCGCTGAGCGAGACCTTGATACCCTGCTCATCCTTGACCACCTGCCAGCTCTCGGCCTGAACAGCCGGCGCCAACAGCAACCCCACCCCACACAGCAGTGCCACACGCTTGAACGATCTCATTCTGTTTTCCTTGTTGTCGAAGACCCAAGCTCTCACGCCGCCGTCACTTGCTCCAGCCAGCCAAGGAGCCTGATGGCATCGTCACTGTCGTTGCCGCATACCTCCACGTCCGCCTTGAACCCGCCACAGACCGCTGGCCGTTCCGCCTTGCCGAACAGCGCACAGAGGTTCGCCACCGACAGGTGCAGGCAACGCTCACCCGCGGGCTTGCCTGCAGGCATTCCCGGAATAGGCGAACTGATGGATGGGGCAATGCAGCAAGCGCCGCAGCCCTCTCGACATTTCATGACAACAGGCTCCTCCGAGCAGGGCGAATGAGAGTTTCTGGATAGTAACCGCACAAACAAGTGTTTGAAATTGCTGGCAAGATGAATTCTGCCGTGACCCGCCGGTCAGTGGGGAGTGCTACTGCCTGAACTGGAAATCAATGGCGGCACCTTCGACGTCGCGGCGGCTGTCATTACGCAGCTGCAGGTCCATCTCGTTACTGATCAACCGTCCATTGAGCTGGAACGGAGTATCAGTGGCGGGTTTTTCGGTGAACATCGCAGGCAGTACGGGCTTGCGCGCCAGCGGCGCGTCATCGACCTCCGGCTCGAGCTTGTTGACCAGATTGGCCGGCAGGCTCAAGTCCAGCTTGGGTTTGGGCAAGGGCTTGCTGACCGCCTTGGAAACTGCCTTGCGTTTGTGGGCAGCTGACTTGGCAGGCGCCTTGCGCGGGCTGGACGCCTGCTTGCGCAGCGGCTGGGCGGACGCGGCCGCCTTTTCCCCGGCCGCCGCAGGCTTGCCGGCCGTCGACGCCTGAGAAGCGTGCAGCGCGCTCGCCGCTAAACAGAACGGCGCCAGACATACGAGCAATACGAGAGAACGCCAGGACTTCATGGGCAACCATGGCCATCTGCCAAAACCCTATGCTCGCCGTTCCTGACGCGCGTGGCAAGCCTAGAGCAGAGCCCCGGCCGTCTCCTGGCACAGCTGGTTGGCCAGCAGACCGAGGGTCACCACCGCGCGTTCGGCCTCCTTGTTCCACGGAATCCCGCAGTTCAGGCGGATACAATGGTTGAACTGCTCGGTGTTGCTGAAGATCAATCCCGGGGCAATGCTGATGCCCTGCTGCAGGGCACGCACATGCAGTTCCTGGGTGTTGACCCTCCCCGGCAAGCTCACCCACAGGATGAAACCACCGGTTGGCCGAGTCATCTGCGTGCCCTGTGGAAAGTGCTGCTGCACGGCCAGCTGGTAGGCGCTGAGATTCTTGCGATACTCCTGCCGGATGTAACGCAGGTGCCGGTCGTACCCGCCGTTTTCAAGGTAGGACGCCACCCCCATCTGCGTCACGCTGCAGGCCGAATGGGTGGTGAACGTCTGCAGGCGCTGGATCTCGTCATGGTAGCGGCCCGCGACCATCCAGCCGATGCGCACGCCCGGCGACAAGGTCTTGGAAAAGCTCGAGCAGTAGATTACCCGGTCCAGCCGATCGAACGCCTTGAGCGCCTTGCTGCGGCCCTGCTCGAACATCAGCTCGCCATAGATATCGTCCTCGACGATCTGGATGTCGAAGTCCGAAGCCAGCCGCAGCAGCTGCTTCTGCCGCTCCTCGGGAATGGTGCCGCCCAGTGGATTGCTCAGCCTGGAGGTCAGCACCAACGCCTTGATCGACCACTGGTTGGCCGCCAGCTGCAGGGCTTCCAGGCTGATACCGGTGAAAGGGTCGCTGGGAATCTCGATGACCTTCAGGCCCAGCAGGTCTGCCAACTGCAGCAAACCGTAGTAGGTCGGCGACTCCGCGGCGATCAGGTCACCAGGCCGCGTAAGCACCCGCAGTGACATCTGCAGTGCATCCACGCAACCGTGGGTCACCACCACTTCACGCGGATCGACCAAAACCCCGGCATCACGCATGCGGATCGCGATCTGCCGGCGAAGTGGCTCGAAGCCCGGGCTGAACATGTAGCTGAAAGCCCGCGGGCTGTGAAACCGTGTCACCTTGGCTATCTGCTGGTGCAGCGCCCGCACCGGCAGGTAATCCACATGGGGGACCGCTGCGCCGAAAGGAAACACCCCATCTCGCCGCGCCTCGGCGAGCACCTGCTGGATGATACTGGCCCGAGTGACCAGACCCGGCCGCTCCACCCGCGCAATGTCCGGCGTCTGTGCGGTCAGCGCCGGCGTCTGGTGCACGTAGTAACCCGACTGCGGGCGCGCCCGGATCAGCCCCTGGTCTTCCAGGTTGGCGTACGCCTGCAGCACGGTGGCGTGGCTGACATTGAGCTGGGCGCTCATCTTGCGCACCGATGGCACGCGTTCGCCCGGCTGGTAGACACCACGGCGGATGTCATCGGCCAGTTGCTGGGCAATGCGCTGGTAGAGCAGCAGGTTGGTCATGACGGGCTCTCGTACGCGGGTGAATCGTTGTTCTTGTAAGTTCGCAGCGAAGAGAGAATACCGTAACAGTTGCCAAGTGTACCGGGACAGATTGCAGATTAACGGTTGGAAACAGGGGAGAACGCCCCTTGGCTCAGCGCATGGCGCCCAACTTTCCCTTCTCATCCGAGAACACGATCTCCACCCGCCGGTTCTGCGCCCTGCCCCGCTCGGACGCATTGGCCTCCACCGGATACTGGTCCCCGTACCCCTCTACCTGGATACGCTTCTCATCGACGCCCAGGTCGACGAGCATATCGGCGACCGCCTGGGCACGGTCGCGGGACAACGTGAGATTGTCTTCGGGCGTACCCGTGCTGTCGGTGTAGCCTTCGATGCGCACGATGCGGCGTGGGTTGAGCTGGAGGAACTGCACCAGCTTGAGCACGGTGCGGCTGGCGGAATGCTTGAGCTCGGCACGGCCGGTGTCGAACAGCACGTCGCCAAGGGTCATGACCAGGCCGCGGTCGCTGTCCTGGGTGGTCAGGCTGACAATCTGGGCCTCGACCCACTTGCCTTGCTGCTGGACGTCGGCGAGCTTTGCCTCGCGAAGAGCGAGTTGCAGGCGCTGGCGCTCCAGGTCCAGCTTGGCGAGGCGCTCCTGGTTGGCGGCGAGCTTGGTGTGCTCCCTGGCGATCTCGCTGTAGCGTTGACTGAGGTAGGCGTAATGGCGCACGTCGGCACCAGAGCCGATATAGCTCGACAGGCGCTCGGCGCGGGACAGCGACTCTCCGGCGCGGATCACGTCACGCGGGGCACTGCGCAGCACATCCGAGTCATCCTTGACCTTCTGGAATGCTGCGCTGGCTTCATCCAGGGCCAGTTCGCTGCGCTGGCTCGCGCAGCCTTGCAGACCGACCAGGGCGAGGACGGCCAGGGCTGCCAGTGGTTTGACAGGTTTCATGGCTGCACCTCCAGTTGTTTGCGCAAGCGCGTGACCCGCGATTGCAGCAACTGGACCTGCTCTTCGCTTTTCTGCGTCAGGACCCGTGCCTCTGCCAGGCGGGCGTCAAGCTCTGCCTGCTCGGCGCGGATGCGTGCGTCACGGTGATCTTCGGTAGCCATGTCGCTACGCGCGCGCGCCAGCTTGTCCTCGGCTGTCTTGAGCTCCGCCACCTGGTCGGTGGCGCCCACGGCCTTGGCCTGCTCGAGCGCCTGCTCGGACAGACGCAGCTGTTCAGCCGGGGCCGGATCATTGGCACAGCCAGCCAGGCCCAATGTGGCCAGTGCAAGGAGTAGCGGTTGAATTCTCACACAATCTTCCTACTGTTTAGGGACGTCCAGCGGCGCCTGCATCTGCGTCTTCCAGCGCTCGACATTACGCTGCAGCACCACCCGAGACTCACCGGAGGTCGATGATTCTGTCAGCTTTTTTGCCAATTGTCCGCGCAACCAGGCGTCGTTGCAGGCCGAGTTGTGAGACAGGGCAAGGTACAGCCCCGGCCGATCCAGAGGCAGGCCACGCGCGATGAGGTCATCGCTCATGCCCAGGCTCTGAACCATGGCCATGCCTGAATAACGCCCTGCGAGCACATAGTCGACCTGGCCAAGCAGCAGCTTCTGGAAAGCCTGGGTAAGGTTCTGCGCTGGCTCGAGCTTGAGCTGCGCCTTCGCGAACGCCTCGAAGGCCGGGGTCAACCGGGCCTTGGCCGATACGGTGCCGCGAGACTGCGCAAGATCGGCGGGGGCGTCGTAGACCAATGGCGAGTCGTGGCGTGTCCATACCAGGTAATCGTTGAGTTCCAGCGGGGGGTGCAGGAAGTCCAGCGCGGTCAGCTCTCCCGGCTGCAGCGGCGTATCGATCAACAGGTCTATCCGGCCGCTGCGAACCTCCTGCAGGGCATGCTCGCGCCTGCCGGCATGCAGCACCTCGACCGTCAGCCCCAGCTCGCCTGCGATCTGGCGAAGCAGGTCGGCATTGGCGCCGATCAGGTGCCGCGGATCCTTGGGGTCTTGCCATGAATAAGGCGGTGCATCCGGGCTTCCGGTCGCCACAAGGCGCTCGCACTTGCCCACGGCCATCACCTCTGGTGAAAGCACTGCCGCCGCGCATGCCAGCACCGTACCTGCTCGGCCAAACCACGCCATCCTCAGACCTCCTTGGCTCCAGAACGAAAAAAACCCGGCCCTCAGGGTGTGAGGGCCGGGCTTCTTTATAAGTGACGCAGGTGGATCAGACCAGCTTTTCCAGCTCGGGAATCGCTTCGAACAGGTCCGCGACCAGGCCGTAGTCCGCGACCTGGAAGATCGGCGCCTCTTCGTCCTTGTTGATCGCGACGATCACCTTGGAGTCCTTCATGCCCGCCAGGTGCTGGATGGCACCCGAGATGCCCACTGCGATATACAGCTGCGGCGCGACGATCTTGCCGGTCTGGCCGACCTGCATGTCGTTCGGCACGAAGCCTGCGTCGACGGCGGCGCGCGAAGCACCAACGGCGGCACCGAGCTTGTCGGCCAGGGCGTACAGGTGCTTGAAGTTGTCACCGTTCTGCATGCCACGGCCACCGGATACGACGATCTTGGCGGCGGTCAGCTCGGGACGGTCGGACTTGGCCAGCTCTTCGCCGACGAAGGACGACTGGCCTGCGTCATGGGCGGCGCTTACTGCTTCGACGGCGGCCGAGCCACCTTCGGCGGCAACGGCGTCAAAGCCGGTGGCACGCACCGTGATGACCTTGACCGAAGCGCTCGACTGCACGGTGGCAATGGCGTTGCCGGCGTAGATCGGACGTTTGAAGGTGTCGGCGGATTCGACCGAGATGATCTCCGAGATCTGGTCGACGTCCAGCAGCGCGGCAACGCGTGGCAGCACGTTCTTGCCATTGGAGGTTGCCGGGGCCAGCACATGGCTGTAGCCCTTGCCCAGCTCGGCCACCAGCGGCGCTACGTTTTCCGGCAGTTGGTGAGCGTAGGCTGCATTGTCGGCCACGAGTACCTTGGCGACGCCAGCGATTTTCGCGGCCGTTTCGGCCACGCCACCCACGCCCTGGCCTGCGACCAGCACATGGATGTCACCGCCGATCTTGGCGGCGGCGGCAACGGTGTTCAGGGTAGCCGGGGCAATGGCACCGTTCTCGTGTTCAGCGATAACCAGGATAGTCATTAGATTACCTTCGCCTCGTTCTTCAGTTTCTCGACCAGTTCAGCAACCGACTTGACCTTGATGCCTGCGCTGCGGGCAGCCGGCGCTTCGACTTTCAGGGTCTTGCTGGTAGAGGCAGTGGAAACGCCCAGCGCGTCTGGAGTGAAGGTTTCCAGCGGCTTCTTCTTGGCCTTCATGATGTTGGGCAGAGAAGCGTAACGCGGCTCGTTCAGACGCAGGTCGGTGGTGACGATCGCCGGCAGCTTGAGCGCGACGGTCTGCAGGCCGCCGTCGACTTCGCGGGTGACGTTGAGGGTGTCGCCTGCAACTTCCACCTTGGAGGCGAAGGTGCCCTGGGCGTAGCCATTCAGCGCGGCGAGCATCTGGCCGGTCTGGTTGTTGTCACTGTCGATGGCCTGCTTGCCAAGGATCACCAGCTGCGGCTGCTCCTTGTCGACGACCGCCTTCAGCAGCTTGGCCACGGCCAGGGAGTTGAGTTCCTCGGCGGACTCGACCAGCACGGCGCGGTCAGCACCGAGGGCCAGCGCGGTGCGCAGTTGCTCCTGGGCGGTGGCCGGGCCGATGGTCACGACGACGATCTCGGTCGCTACGCCTTTTTCCTTCAGGCGTACGGCTTCCTCGACGGCGATCTCGCAGAAGGGGTTCATGGACATCTTTACGTTGGCAAGGTCGACGCCGGAGTTGTCCGCCTTTACGCGAACCTTGACGTTGTAGTCGACCACTCGTTTGACAGCTACAAGAACCTTCATGGATTCCTCGTTACTCTCCGGTGAAAAGAATGTCGCCTGGGACAGGCCCGGCGATTGCGCGTGGGTACAAGGACACCTCCAAAGACTTTTCGGGACCTGTGAATCCACAACTGACCGAACAGTGCTGTTTCCACCCTGCGGCTTAAAACCACCGGGCATTTTCTGTCGTGACGTGTAGAATTCACTACAAAGCGGGCCGCGGCATGCGGGGCCTGCCTTTTACCAGGTCTTTAGAGGTGCACCTGCATCCGCCGTTCAGCCTACGGCGAGCGTAAAACCGCTCGTATCTTGACCGTAACGCCTAGTCGGGTCAATACGGCAAATCGGCCAGCTTCCAGCCGCGCTCCTGTGAATTTACTGGGCTTCGGCAAATTCAAACAAACGTTTGTATTGGACCCGCCAAGTGGTGTAGTTATAATGCGCGGCCAAGACAAAGCGGTGTAGTCCGTCATCTTCAAAGCTACAGCCAGCGCAGCTGTACGTGACCGCTCGACACCCAACAGACAAAGCAACAGCGATGAGCCTTGAGTAGGAGAGAACCTGTGGAACGCGAATACATGGAATTCGACGTGGTCATTGTCGGCGCTGGGCCGGCGGGCCTGTCCGCCGCCTGCCGCCTGAAGCAGAAGGCCGCCGAAGCCGGTAACGAGATCAGCGTCTGCGTGGTCGAGAAAGGCTCCGAGGTAGGTGCCCATATCCTCTCCGGCGCGGTGTTCGAGGCGCGCGCCCTGAACGAGCTATTCCCCGACTGGAAGGCGCTCGGCGCCCCGCTGAACACCGAGGTCAAGCGCGACGACATCTACGTGCTCAAGGATGAAGGCAGCTCGGTCAAGGTCCCTGACCTGTTCGTGCCCAAGACGATGCACAACCACGGCAACTACATCATCTCCCTGGGCAACCTGTGCCGCTGGCTGGCCCAGCAGGCCGAGAACCTGGGCGTAGAGGTCTATCCAGGCTTCGCCGCCCAGGAAGCGCTGATCGACGAGAACGGCGTGGTGCGCGGCATCCTTACCGGTGACCTTGGCGTGGATCGCGAAGGCAACCCGAAGGATGGCCTGTACACCCCAGGCATGGAACTGCGCGGCAAGTACACCCTGTTCGCCGAAGGCTGCCGTGGCCATATCGGCAAGCAACTGATCCGCCGCTTCAACCTCGACAGCGATGCCGACGCGCAGCACTACGGCATCGGCCTCAAGGAAATCTGGGAAATCGACCCGGCCAAGCATGAGCAAGGCCTGGTGGTGCATACCGCCGGCTGGCCGCTCAACGTGGTCGGCAACGAGAACACGGGCGGTTCCTTCCTGTATCACCTGGAGAACAACCAGGTCGTGGTGGGGCTCATCGTCGACCTGTCCTACGCCAACCCGTTCCTGTCGCCGTTCGACGAGTTCCAGCGCCTCAAGCACCACCCGGTGATCAGCCAGTACCTCGAAGGCGGCAAGCGCATCAGCTACGGCGCGCGCGCCATTGCCAAGGGCGGCTTGAACTCGCTGCCCAAGATGATCTTCAACGGCGGCGCACTGATCGGCTGCGACCTGGGCACCCTGAACTTCTCCAAGATCAAGGGCAGCCACACCGCCATGAAGTCCGGCATGCTCGCTGCCGAAGCGATTGCCGAGGCCCTGGCCGCAGGCCGTGAAGGCGGCGACCTGCTGACGGGTTATGTCGAGTCGTTCAAGGCCAGCTGGGTGCATGACGAGCTGTTCGCCAGCCGCAACTTCGGCGCCGCGCTGCACAAGTTCGGGCCGCTGCTGGGTGGTGCGTTCAACTACATCGACCAGAACTGGTTCGCCGGCAAGCTGCCGTTCACCCTGCGTGACACCAAGCCTGACTATGCCTGTCTCAAGCTGGCGGCCGACTCGAAGAAAATCGACTATCCCAAGCCTGACGGCAAGCTCAGCTTCGACAAGCTCAGCTCGGTGTTCCTCTCCAGCACCAACCACGAGGAAGAGCAGCCTTGCCACCTGAAGCTCACCGACCCGAGCATCCCGATCGCCAGCAACCTGCCGCTGTACGACGAGCCGGCCCAGCGTTATTGCCCGGCAGGCGTGTATGAGGTGATCACCCAGGAAGACGGCGCCAAGCGCTTCCAGATCAACGCGCAGAACTGCGTGCACTGCAAGACCTGCGACATCAAGGATCCAGCCCAGAACATCACCTGGGTAGCGCCGGAAGGCGCGGGCGGGCCGACCTACCCGAATATGTAAGCGCCTCACCCAGCCGTAATGAAAAGCCCCCTGGTCCTCTGGAACAGGGGGCTTTTCTGTGGCCGGGGAGATGCGCTGCGCACCTCATGGCCATTACGCAATCCTTACCTCACCCCCGACCGACTCCAGACGCCCGAAATACGCCGCCGTCAACGCCCCCACCGCCCCCATCACCAGACAGAACCCGGCACACACCCACGGGCTCCAGGGCATCAGTGCGATCAGCGCCAGCGGCGTGGTGCTGGCCCACAACGCGTAGGCGACGTTGTAGGTAAAGGAAATGCCCGACACGCGAATCTCGGCAGGGAACAGCCCGACCATCACCGAAGGCACCACTCCCACCACTCCGCAGGACAGCCCGGCCAACGCATAGGCAAGCCCCGTCCAGCCCCACTCCCCCACCAGGGTGGCATACAGCCCCCCAATGCCCAGCGGCAGCAGCAGGCTGTAGATCAGCAAGGCCCGCCAGGCACCAAGGCGGTCGACCAGCAAGCCGGCCAGGACGCAGCCAAGATTGAGAAAGACGATACCGACGCTGCTCAGGGCGAAGGTGTGCCCCGCGCTCATGCCAAAGCGTTGCTGCATCACGGTCGGGGTGATCACCACCAGTACCACCACGGCGGACGTCAGTACGCAGGTCAGCAAGGCAGCCGGGATCAGCGCCCGGCGGTGCTCGCTGAGCACCTGGCGCAGCGGAAAGGCCACCGGCTGCTCACGCCGCTCGCGCAGCGCGAGAAATACCGGTGTCTCACTCAGCCAGCGGCGCAGCCAGACCCCGATGACGCCAAACACGCCACCGAGCAGGAAAGGATACCGCCAGGCGTAATCCAGGATTTCCTGAGGCGTGAACATCTGCGCCAGAAGCGTCGCAGTCAGAGCACCCAGCAAGTAGCCAAACGTCAGCCCCGCCTGCAGGAAACCCAGGGCGTAGCCGCGCCGCCCGGGCGGGGCGTGCTCGGCCACGAAGGTCCAGGCGCTGGGCACCTCGCCTCCCACCGCAGCGCCCTGGAGGATGCGCAGGCCGAGAAGGATCAACGGCGCCGCATAGCCGATCTCGGCATAGGTCGGCATCAGTCCGATCAGCAGGCACGGCACCGCCATCATCAGGATGCTCAGGCTGAACACCCGTTTGCGCCCAAGATGGTCGGCGAAGTGCGCCATGAGGATGCCGCCCAACGGTCGGGCCAGGTAGCCGGTCACAAAGATCCCGAAGCTCTGCAGCAGGCGCAGCCACTCGGGCATCTCGGGCGGGAAGAACAACTGGCTCAGGGTCAGGGCGAAGAACACGAAAATGATGAAGTCGTAGATCTCCAGCGCCCCACCCAGCGCCGCCAGGCTCAGGGTCCGGTGGTCACCACGGGTGAGCCGGGGCTGGGGGTTGGTATCGATGGCAGTCATTGAAAGCGTTCCGCGGATCGGCAAAGGGCAAGAGGATAACAAAACCCGCCGCCCGATGGCCGCTGACTGTCAGGACGGTCTGGAGAACAGCGTATCGATCAGGTAGCGCCGCCGCGCTGGAAAGCCGCTCGGACCTGACAGGCCGGGCGGCAAGGGCACCTGCCCCACCACCACCGGCCCGTCGATGATCGTCATGAATGACTCCAGCGCTTCGCTGTCGGGCACCTTGGGCAGGCTGATGCTGACCGCCTGACGCTCGGACGCGGGCACGTTCGGCACCTTGAGGTGCTGGGAATGGTAGAGCAAGGCATGCTGGATCTGGGTGCTCACCCGGCAGAATCGCGCCAGGTCGACCCCGCAATGGGTAGCCAGATCGATGTTGCCGATCAACAGGTTGAACGGCTGCAGCGCCCCCTGCACCAGGCGCTGGAGGTCTTCGAAGCACTCGACCGGTGCGATGCGGTAGTAGCCAAGGCCGTTGAGCATCTTCTCCAGCTGCAGCAGCTGGCTGGGGTGTTCGTCAGCGAGGAGAATCCGCATGGATTTATTGGGCATGTTCGGGCCTGGGCAGTAGGAAGTAGTTTCGTTCCTTGACCGAACTGCGCCGGGGCGGGCTCCTGCAGGCTCGAGGGCCTGTTACCGGGTCTGCATTGATAGTTGTAGGTAATCGAATGGAAATCAAGCGCATTACGCAGTAATTGATGCATGCCGGCGCGGCGCCCCTTCAGCCTTCCCACTCGCGCATGCGCATGCGGCAATGCTTCATGGCATTGACGATGTGTTTTTCCACGAGGCTGCGCGAGATGCCCAGGCGTTTGGCGATCTGCTGATGAGAAAGGCCGTCGAGCTTGCGCAGTAGAAAACAGTGGCGGCACGGTTCGGCCAGCTCGGCCAGTGCGCGCTGCATCAGCTCCAGCCGCTGATCCAGTTGCATGTCCACGGACGGGGCAAGCGTATGCCAGCGCTCATCGCTGTCGAGCACGTCCAGCGATTCGGTCTGCCGTACGCGCTGGCGGCGATGTCGGTCGACGACCAGGTTCAGCGCCGTGCGGTAGAGAAAGGCGCGGGGTTGCTCGATCGGCTGAGAACCGGCGCGGTCCAGTACGCGCAAGAAAGCATCATGGGCAACATCCTCGGCGGCGTGACGACTGCCAAGGCGCGCACAGAGAAAGCTGACCAACTCGCGATAGTAGTGTTCCACCCTGGCACCCGGCAGGCGCTCCTGCCGCTGCATGCGCGGCAGGAGGCAATGTGATATCAACCTCCATTATTACAAATTATAATTATTCTCAGCAACCGTCGCATCCGATCCCGTCACCTTCCCCCTACACCACCTTGAGATTTCGGGCATACCAGGGACGCTGCGGCACCTTGGGACGCAACGCGGAAAATCGCTCCTCATTGCCGTAGATGAGCCGGATCGCCAGCTTCATCGTCTCCGGGTCCATCTCCACGCTCCTGCCCGGGCGCAGCCCAGGGACGGTGCTGCAGCCATGGGTATCGGGCCCCAGCCAAGGGTCGGCCACCCCGACCCAACGCCCTGGCGCGAACCAGGGCACGCCATTGACGGTCTGCCGCGTAACCTCCCCCGGATGAAAGCGCTGATGCGCGCGAAACCAGTCTTCGACGCGATCGTCGATCCAGCCATGGAAGCGCCAGAACACCGGATTCACATGGGATGAGAACGGATCGCCGAGAAAGTCGTTTTCAGCCGCGAACCAACGCCCCGCGAAATCGTGAGGGGTTCGGGCCATGGGCACGGGCATGTCATTGACCGGATCACGCGGGACCGAAGCCCAGCGCATGTGCAGCCAGTCGTGCAACCCCAGTTCGACTTCCGAGCCAAACTGTCCAAGCGTCAGTTGCGCCAGGTACTGGGCATCGGTGTAGCGCGACTCCCAGACCTGGAAGTTAGCGTGAAAGGTGTCTGCGTTCTTGATGTCGCTGACCCACTGGGTGTACTGCGTGTCCCCCGCCGCCAACCAGGTCGGCGGCAAGGCATTGCCGTCCTGGTTGTCGAAGTAGCGGGCAAAACCTTCGCGGTCACGCTCCAGCTCAGGCTGTGGCAGCGGAAAACTCGGCCATGAGGGCAGGTCCTGCATGGACCGGGCGGTGCCGAGCATGTGCCTGTGCATGAACAGGAAATCTTCACCCGACCCATTGCGGTCCTTGTGCCGCCCCCGGGCATCACGCTCGTTCCCCAGTGGCCCGGGCTGCCAGCCGAGGCCACGCAGTGCGCCCTGCCTGTCCTCGTCGAGCTTGTGCCACTTGTCCCGCGAGGCGTGCCATAACTGGTGAAACAGCCGATGCTCAGGCGCGACCAGCCGCGCCATCAGCGCAGCGTTCAAGGGCGTGCGTTCCCGCGCCTCGGGAAACACACGCTTGAGCGCCGTGAAACGATTGTCCTGGGCAGGCATCGCCAGGGGCCTGTCAAGGCGCAGGATGCGCCCATTGAGGGTTGCCGGGCCCGCATTGCCGAAGCGCCCCCAGACTTCATCGAGCACCATATGGCACTCGTAGCGCGGCGCCGAACTGCCCGGCCCCGTGGGTACCAGGCGCCAGCGCAGTGTTCCAGGCTTGCCCGACAGCAGGTCGCCGAGCACGCGATAGCGCGGCTCCTCTGGACTGCGCAGGCGCTCGGCGGTGTCCAGATAGCCACGCAATCCCCGTCCTCGCGCAGCCACGTCGAGAAACAGCTCCAGCCCCTCGCCCGGCAAGCCTTCGATACCTGCGTCACTGCCAAGCAGTGACCAGTCCCAGACCCCGCGCAAGGTATCCGCCAACTGTTGCCCCGCCGTGTCGGCCAACTCGACCACGGCCTCGCCGGGCGTCTCGGGAAACCCCTCCTCCCGGGCCAGCTCGCGGTGCGCGTACCAGGCAGCCGGTACGGCAACCCCCGTCAGAGCGACACCCGCGATGAAGCCGCGTCGAGAAATGGTCATCTGTCTACCTTGTATCCGCCGTTGCGGCCATCGGACATGGCCCTGTCGAACGCTAGGACGTTGTGCGGAAGGCAAAATTTAACCGCGCGGTGTTTTTCAACCCTGCCCTGTCTGCGCCCTCTTGCCCCCCCGGACCGCTAAATTTCCGCCGAGCGAGCTCGTCCTCCCCCTGACAGCAAAGGCCCCGCGCCGCCCATTCCCGGTGCAACCGACTGAGAGCACGATGACGACAACACCCTGGAAAAAAGTCCTGTACATCAGCCTGGCCGCGGCCTTGAGCGCTGGCGCCGGGTTTGCCGCCTGGCATTACCTCACCGCCGAGCCTGGCTACTCCCGGGAGGTGGTCGAGCAGGCCAACGATCTGCAACAACGGATCATCTCGTTCGACAGCCACATCACCCTCCCCTTGACTTTCGGTACCCGAGGCAACGAGGCCGACCAGGACGGCGCCGGGCGCTTCGACCTGGCCAAGGCCGCCCGCGGGCGCCTGTCTTCCGCGGCGCTGACGGTCTTCGCCTGGCCCGAGTCCTGGACCGGCGCCAATGGCCCGCATCGCCCGACCGATGGCTTCGTCGCGGCAGCGCGGCACCAGCAGGAAGTGCGCTACAAGGCCATCGACGCCATGGTCCGTGACTTCCCCAATCAGGTCGGCATCGCCTACTCGCCCCAAGACCTGCGGCGCCTGCACGGGGAAGGCAAGTTCGCGGTGTTCATCAGCATGCTCAACGCCTATCCACTGGGCGACGACCTCGACCAGCTGGACCGCTGGGCCGCCCGGGGCATGCGGATGTTCGGCTTCAGCTATGTGGGCAACAACAGCTGGGCGGACTCCTCGCGTCCCCTGCCCTTCTTCAACGATACCGCCGACGCGCTGGGCGGGCTCTCGCCTCTAGGCCGGCAAGCCGTGCACCGGCTCAATGACCTGGGTGTGATCATCGATGTCTCGCAGATGTCCAGCCAGGCACTCACCCAGGCCACCCAGCTTACCCGTGCGCCGGTGGTTGCCTCGCACTCGGCGCCGCGGGCGATGGTGGATATCCCGCGCAACCTCAGCGACAAGGAAATGCAGCTGATCAAGGACACCGGCGGGGTCGTCCAGGTGGTCGCCTTCTCGACCTACCTCAAGCCCCTGAGCCAGAAGAGCCGTGAGCGTCTTGACGAGCTCCGCGCGCGGTTCGGCCTGCCGCCGCTCTCCAACCTGGCCTATGCCCTGATGCCGGGCGATCCGGTCATCGCCGCCTGGCCCGAGCAAAAGGTCGGCCAGTACGCAAGCGAGCTCTACGCGATTCTCGATGAGGAACCGCCAGCGACGCTCAAGGACTTCGGCGACGCCATCGACTACACGGTGCGCAAGGTCGGCATCGATCACGTGGGCATCAGTTCGGACTTCAACGAAGGCGGCGGCATCAAGGGTTGGAACGATGCCAGCGAGACGCGCAACGTCACCGCTGAACTGATCTCGCGCGGCTACTCGGAGGCCGACATCGCCAAGCTCTGGGGCGGCAATTTCATGCGCGCCTGGGAGCAGGCACAAGCCGCGGCAAGGCGCAGCTGAACACATCCACTTTCTTGATTGTTTGCCACTAGCCGACGGAATCCTGCAGATGTCCCACGAACTCACAACATCCCCGCCACTGGCGCGCTGCCTGCGCTGGCTGTCGTGCCTCGCCAGCCTGGGCCTGGCACTGAGCGCCACAGTCCACGCAGCGCCCTCGGCCCAACCCGGCAGTGTCTTCAAGGACTGCAAGGACTGCCCGGAAATGGTGGTACTGCCCGCCGGGAGCTTCGTCATGGGCACGCCGGAAGTCGAGGCCGGCCGCGAGCCCGACGAAGGCCCGCAACACACCGTGACCTTCGCCAAGCCCTTCGCCATCAGCCGCTACCACGTCACCGCCGGCGAGCTGGATGCCTATATCAAGGCAAGCGGCGTCACCCTCGCCGATGGCGACGATCGCCCCGGACGGCGCTGCACCGCCAGCAAGCCGAGCTACAAGCAGGGACCCCGCCAGCCCGCCGTCTGCGTCAGCCATCACGATGTCCAGGACTATGCCAGGTGGCTGTCCGCCAAGACCGGTCATGCCTACCACCTGCTCAGCGAGGCCCAGCGCGAGTATGCCGCCCGCGCCGGTTCCACAGGCTCGTTCCCGTTCCCTTTCGATGACAACGACCCGCGCAAGTACAGCATCGCCAAGCATGCCAATACCTACGGCCCCACCGATGGGTTCTCCTACACCGCCCCGGTCGGCAGCTACCCCGCCAACGCCTTTGGCGTCTACGACATGCACGGCAACGTCTACGAGTGGACCGCCGACTGCGGTCATCCCGACTATGTCGGCGCGCCCACCGATGGCAGCGCCTGGCTTACCGGCAAATGCCAGACCCGGGTGATGCGCGGCAATGACTGGGGCGAGGCGCCCGTGTTCTCGCGCTCCGGCAACCGCAACTACCGCGCGCCCGAAGTCCGGGGCGATTTTCTTGGTTTCCGGGTCGCCCGTGAACTGTAACCGCACCTCCATGACGCGCGTATCGGGAGCTCCCCATGTCGTCCACTAAACCCCGCGGCGCCATCCGCGAACTGTTCAGCCTGCTCAAGCCCTTCTGGCCGCTGGTGACCACCTCGATCGTGCTTGGCATGATCGGAGGCCTAAGCGTCACCGTGCTGCTGGCCACCATCAACAAGGCCTTGCACAGCGAGGTCGGCCTGACCCAAGGCGTGGTGCTAGGCTTTGCCGGGCTTTGCGGGCTGGCCTTGCTCAGCTCGATCTGCTCCGACATCGGCACCAACTACGTGGGCCAGAAGATCATCGCCACGCTGCGCAAGCAGCTGGGCGAAAAGGTCCTTGCGGCGCCGATCGACCAGATCGAGCGCTACCGCAGCCACCGGCTGATCCCCGTACTGACCCACGACGTCGATACCATCAGCGCCTTCGCCTTTGTCTTCGCGCCGCTGGCCATTTCCCTGACCGTGACGCTTGGCTGCCTGGGTTACCTGGCCATGCTGTCGTTGCCGATGTTCCTGATCATGCTGGTGGCGATCGCCCTGGGCACGGTCCTGCAGTTTCTGGCCCGGGCCCGCGGCATGCGCGGTTTCGAAGCGGCACGCGATGCCGAGGACGAACTGCAGAAGCACTACAACGCCATCGCCGGCGGGGCCAAGGAACTGCGCATTCACCGGTTGCGCCGCCAGCGCATGTTCACCCATGGCATCCAGGGAACGGCCGAGCGCATCTGCGCCACCCAGATGCGCTCGATCAACACCTTCGTGATCGCCAAGAGCCTGGGCTCGATGCTGTTCTTCGTGGTAATCGGCCTGGCGCTGGCCCTGCAGTCGATGTGGCCCAGCAGCGATCCGACGGTCATGAGCGGCTTCGTGCTGGTGCTGCTGTACATGAAGGGTCCGCTGGAACACCTGATCGGCACCCTGCCGATCATCAGCAAGGCACAGATCGCTTTCCGCCGGATTGCCGAGCTGTCCAATCAGTTCTCATCGCCAGAGCCGCACTTGCTGCTCAACGACCGCAGCCAGCCGGCCATGGCCATGAGCAGCCTGGAGCTTCGCGACGTGCGCTATGGCTTTCCTCAGGTCGAAGGCAGCGAAGCGTTCAACCTGGGACCGGTCAACCTGCGCATCGAGCAGGGCGAGATCGTGTTCATCGTCGGCGAGAACGGCTGCGGCAAGACTACCCTGATCAAGCTTCTGCTCGGCCTGTACGCGCCGCAGTCCGGCAGCATAGAGCTCGACGGCCAGGCCGTGACGGCGCAAGGCCGTGACGACTACCGCCAGCTGTTCACCACGATCTTCGCCGACTACTACCTGTTCGACGACCTGATCCAGGGTGACAAGCCGGTCCCCCAGGATGCCGAGCGCTACCTCAAGCGCCTGGAGATCGACCACAAGGTCAGCATCAAGGACGGCAGGTTCAGCACCACCGACCTGTCTACCGGACAGCGCAAGCGCCTTGCGCTGGTGGGCGCCTGGCTGGAGGAGCGCCCCGTGCTGGTGTTCGACGAATGGGCCGCCGATCAGGACCCGACCTTCCGCCGCGTCTTCTATACGCAGTTGCTGCCCGACCTCAAGCGCCTGGGCAAGACCATCATCGTGATCTCCCACGATGACCGCTATTTCGACGTTGCCGACCAGCTGGTGCGCATGAGCCGTGGTCAGGTCGTCAGTGAAGCGGTGACTGCCTGAGACCACGTCTAGGAGCCGGGGGAAAATAATTTTTCCGGTTCTTGTTGCGACGTGCGTCTCACTATCGGTAATCCGAATCATTATCAATAAGCCCCTTACAAGAGCCCATCATGCCAACTGCACACACTTTGTCTCCTCTGGCAACGGCGCTGAAACTGCGTCGGCTGCTGCATCCAAAGCTGCTCGGGACGACCATGGGGATGGTCGTGTCCCTGCCTCTGGCAGCCCAGGTCATGGCACAGGACATCGACTTCGATATCCCAGCGCAATCGCTGTCACGCGCCGTGCTGCAGTTTGGCCAGCAGTCGGGACTGCAAGTGCTGTACAGCCCGCAGGACCTCGAAGGCATGGGCAGCAATGCGTTGGTGGGCCGCTACAGCGCCCAGGCCGGACTGGCCCGACTGCTGGGGCGCGCGGCGGTATCCTACAATTTCCAGGGCAATACCCTCACCCTTACCGCACGCGGACAGGGCGATATCCTCGAACTGGGTGCCACCAACATCAACGGCCAGGGCCTGGGCGCCCAGACCGACGGCACCGGGTCGTACACCACCGGCCTGTCGAGCACCGCCACCCGGATGAACCTGTCGCTGCGTGAAACGCCCCAGTCGATCAGCGTCGTGACCCGCCAGCGCATGGACGACCAGGGCCTGAACGACCTCACCCAGGTGCTGGAGCAGACCCCGGGGATTTCGGTGCAGAGCCTGGGCAGCGAGCGTTTCAACATCTATTCCCGCGGGTACTCCGTCGACAACTACCAGTTCGACGGCATTCCCACCACCCTGGACATCGTCAGCCAGGTATCGGCGCAGAGCCTGGCCGACATGGCCATCTATGACCGCGTAGAGGTGCTGCGCGGCGCCACCGGCCTGATGACCGGCGCGGGTGATCCCTCGGCTACCATCAACCTGGTGCGCAAGCGCCCCACCGCCGAGTTCAAGGGCCATGTCACCGCGGGCGTGGGCTCGTGGGACAAGTACCGCACCGAGATCGACCTGTCCGGCCCGCTTACCCCGACCGGCAACGTGCGCGGCCGCATGGTCGCGGCCTACCAGCAGAACAACAGCTACGTCGATCACTACTCCCAGGAAAAACAGATCTTCTATGGCATCCTGGAAGCCGACCTAAGCGACACCACCCTGCTCACCGTCGGTGCCGATTACCAGAAAAACGACCCCAAGGGTTCATCCTCGGTCGCCTTCCCGCTGTTCTACAGCAACGGCAAGCAGACCGACTTCTCGCGGTCCACCAACAGCGCCGCGCGTTGGAGCAGCAACCCGCAGGACGCGCTCAACACCTTCGCCAGCATCGAGCAGAAGCTTGGCTACGACTGGAGCCTGAAGCTCTCGGTCAACCAGATGTACATCAACCGCGAGGACTACCGCCTGGCGACTGCCAGCTGGGGCTTCCCCAACGAAACCACCGGCGACGGCGTGCGGCTCTATGGTGGCGCGGGCAGCACCTGGCAAAAGCAGACCGGCGTGGACGTTCAGGCCCAAGGCCCGTTCCAGTTGTTCGGGCGCCAGCACGAGCTGATCGTCGGCTACAACTTCTCGCGTTATGAAAACCGCCACTCGCCACTGCGCGGCACTGCGATCGAAGGGACGTTCGTCAACGTCTACGACTGGGACAACTACACCAACGAGCCTGTCACCAGCCTTGGCAAGCTGTACGATGGCGACACCACCATCTACCAGAACGGCACCTACATCGCCACGCGCCTTCGCCCGACCGACGACCTGTCGGTGATCCTCGGCGTGCGTGCCAGCGACTACAAGTTCAACTACGACGTCGAGTACGTGCTGACCCCACGGAGCAACCGCTATACCCAGTATCGCGAGAGCGGCGTGGTCACGCCCTATGCGGGGGTCGTTTATGACCTGAACGACATCCACTCGGTCTACGCCAGCTACACCAGCATCTTCAAGCCCCAGGAGAACCGGCGCGACGTATCCGGTGCGCTGCTCGATCCCCGTGAAGGCGACAACTACGAGATCGGCTTGAAGAGCGAGTATTTCGGCGGCCGCCTGAACACCAGCATTGCTGCGTATGAGATAAAGCAGGACAACCTGGCCGTGGCGGTACCCGGTGCAGTCATCGAAGGTACGACCACGGGCGCGTATGAAGCGGTCAGCGGCGCCACGACCCGTGGATTCGAGGTTGAAGCCAATGGCGAGATCACCCCTGACTGGAACCTCAGCGCCAGTTACAACCACAGCATCACCAAGGACGCCGATGGCGAACGCCTGAACACCGAAGCGCCGGCCAACATGGTCAAGCTTTGGACTACATACCGACTGCCGGGCGAACTCGACCGCCTGACGGTGGGGGGCGGCATGAACTGGCAGAGCGGCACTCACATCACCGTGACGCCGAGCACCGCGCTGGGCAGGGTCAAGGCCAAGCAGGAGCAGTTCGCCGTGTTCAACATGATGGCGCGCTACCAGCTGACCGATGAACTGTCGACCACCGTCAATTTCAACAACGTGTTCGACAAGAAGTACATCAGTGCCCTGGATACTACGTTCTTCAGTGGGTACTACGGTGAGCCGCGTAATGTGATGGTTTCGGCCAGGTATCAGTTCTGAGGTTTTCTGGCGGGCGGGGGGCTTCGGCCCTCCGCCTTTCTTGGCGCTACCATCAAGCGCCGGCGCGACCCTCCAGCGCAACCAACCAGTCCCCAACACTCCGATAAATCCCCTCGACCACTGGCACGATCCCCGACATGCGCAGGTAGTCATGAGTCAATCCCTGCTCGATGCTCAAGGTCACCTCGGTACCCGCCGCCTCCAGCCGCCCGGCATAGGCCAGCCCTTCGTCATGCAGCGGATCATGGGTCGCAACGCCGATATAGGCCGGCGCAAGCGTGGGCATGTCAGGGGTCAGCAACGGAGAGGCCCGCCAGTCGAGGCGGTCAGCCGGATTCGGGGCGTAATGCTGGTAGAACCAGCGTAACGACGGGGTCTCCAGCAGAAAACCTTCGGCATAACGTTGATGTGAGTCGCGCTCCTGGCTGATATCGGTAACCGGGTAGAACAGCATCTGCGCAATCGGCTGCAAGGCCAGTCCCACCCTCTCGGACGCGGCGGCGATCGCCAGGCCGGCCGCCAGCGAGGCACCCACGCTGTCTCCAGCGAAGACCACGCGGCGGCTGTCCAGCCCGAGCACGCTGGCCTGCCCGGCCAGCCAGGCAACGGCGTCCTGAGCATCGAGTTGAGCAGCGGGAAAAGGATGCTCCGGCGCGCGCCGGTAGGTCGGCGCGAGGACGGCGAACTCGCCAAGGCACGCCAGGCGGCGGCAGACCGCCTCGTGGGAATCCAGGCTGCCGACCACGTATCCGCCGCCGTGGAAATAGAGGATCACCGGCTGGTCAGGGCCGCTGGAGGGCCGGCGGTACAGGCGCGCCGGCAGCGATACGCCATCGCGGGTCGGCAAGTGCAGGTCGGTCACCTCCAGTTGCCCAGGGGGGCTGGGGTCGATGATCAGCGAGCTGGCTTCGAACTCGCGACGGGCCTCGCTCACCGAAAGCGCATGCATGGCTCGGCTGCTGCCGGTCAGGCGGCCGAACTCGACCAGTTCCAGAAATGCAGCCAGGTCAGGTTGCAGTGACATGTGGTTTTCCTTGAATCAGAGAAAGCGGTGAATGCCGGCCCGGATACCGAGGCCGGCATGATGGTTTCACTCCTGCGTCAGCAGCGGGTCGGCCAGCAGCCCACCCAGCGCCTCGATCAATGGCGCATGACGCAGGATCTCGAAGTGCGATGCCGGCACCACCTGATGCGCACGCACCGACCCAAGCCCCTGCTCGAATGCACGGCGTTGCGGCTGGTCACTGCCCTCGTTCCACCAGCAGTAGGTGGGCGCCTCGACCGCAGGCAAGGCCCGCAGGTCACCGGCCAGCGCCTTGAGTCTCATGGCAACGCCGAACGTGTGCGCAAGATCATCGACGGTGAAGTTCAGGTGTGCGCGCCAATCGTCCCGGGCACGCAGCAGACCCTCGATCAGCGTCTCGATCCGCCCCGCGTCTTCGCCAGCGCTCACCTCGAACGCAGGCAACTGCTCAGGCGGGCGATTCAGTGCGATGCTCAGGAACTGGCGCAACGCTTCTCCCCACTCCGTGGCCTGCTCGCTGGCCTGCGCAGACGGCACATGGCTGTCCACCAGCCCCAGCCAGGCCACCGACTGCCCCTGGCGCTCAAGCTCGTGCGCCACCAGCACGGCCAACGGACCGCCCAGCGACCAGCCCATCAGGTAGTACGGACCATGAGGCTGTTTCTGGCGGATGTACTGCGCATAGTCGATCGCCATGGCCTCCAGTGACTCATCGCGCCATTGCCGATCGAGTTGCATCCGGCATTGCACTCCATGAACGCTGCGAATGCCCTCCAGGCTGCGGGCAATGGGCTCGTAGTCGAACACCGTGCCAAGCCCTGCGTGCAGGCAGAACAGTGCTGGCCGGCCGCTGACCTTGCCATTGAGCGGCAACAGCGGGTCGAGGTCGCGCTCGCCTTCCTGGTAGCCAGACAGTTCGGCGATGGTCGGTTTGCTCATCACATCCCGCAGCCCCAGCGTCAGGCCCAGTTCGGGACGCGCCCGCACCTTGCTCAGCACCTTGAGGGTGCGCAGGGAGTCACCGCCTAGCTCGAAGAAGTTGTCGGTGACCCCCACCTGCGCGAGCTCCAGCACCTCCTGCCAGATCTGCGCCAGCGCCTGTTCCAGGGCGTTGCGCGGCGCCAGGTATTCATGCTGGCGCAGGTCCGGATCGGGCAATGCCTTGCGATCGACCTTGCCATTGGGACTCAGTGGCAGCGCGGGGAGCACGACGATATGCGCAGGCACCATGTAGTCGGGCAGCTGTGCCTGCAGGCTGGCCCGCAGGCGCTCGCCCGCTTGCTCGCCTGCGATACTGACCACATAGCCGATCAGCTGGCGGCTGCCTTGCAGGTCACGCGCCACCACCACGGCGTCGCGCACACCGGCATCGCGACGCAGGCAGGCTTCGATTTCACCGAGCTCGATGCGAAAGCCCCGGACCTTGACCTGGTGGTCGACTCGGCCCAGGTAATCCACCACGCCATCCTCGCGCAGGCGGACCAGGTCTCCGGTCCGGTACAGGCGACCACCCTCCCCAGAGAACGGGTTGGCGACAAAGCGCTCGGCGCTCAGCCCGGGCTGGCCACTGTACCCCCGCGCCAGGCCTTGGCCGCCGATGTACAGCTCTCCCGCCACACCATGGGGCAAGGGGTTGAGCTGGTCATCGAGCACGTGCAGGGTGCGCTCGCCAACCCGCTGGCCGATCGGTGCCACGGCCGCTCCACACACATCGCCTTCGGCGGCTTTCCACAGCAGCGGCGTGACCACCGTCTCGGTAGGCCCGTAGCCATTGGTGATCCAGCGTGGCCGCAGGTTGCGCCGGACCAGCTCGAAGCTGGCTTCGGCCACCGCATCGCCGCCAAAGCAGTAGACCTGCACCGGCGGCGGGTTGTCGCGCCCTTGGGCATGCTCGGCCAACTGCTGCAGGTAGGCCGGCGGGAAGCAGGCGATGCTGATGCCATGGGCATGCAGCGCATCCCAGGTTTCCTCGGCGGTCCACAGGCGATTGTCGCGCAGCACCAGCGCGCCCCCCGCCAGCAAGGTCGACAGCCAGCGTTCCTGGGCCCCGTCGAAGGCGAATGACATGAAGAGCAGCTCGCGGGTGTCGGCGTCCATGCCATAGCGTTCGATGATCGCCTGGCAGTGCATCAGCAGCGGCCCACGCGCCACCGCGACCCCTTTGGGCATGCCAGTGGAGCCGGAGGTGTAGATGACGTAGGCCAGGCCGTCGCCTTCGACTTTCACGGCAGGCGCCGGATTGCAGCCGGTGTCCGGGTCCGGTTCATCGAGGGCCAGTCGGGGTACCTGCGCCAGCTGCGGCAGCCGCGAGGCCACCGCACGCTGGGTCAGCAACAGCGACATCCCCGAGTTCTCGGCGATCCACTGCAGGCGCTCGGGCGGGTAGTCGATGTCCAGCGGCACGTAGGCGCCGCCGGCCTTGAGCACGGCGTA
Organism: Pseudomonas sp. JE3303; assembly: GCF_056312565.1. Taxonomy (NCBI): domain Bacteria; kingdom Pseudomonadati; phylum Pseudomonadota; class Gammaproteobacteria; order Pseudomonadales; family Pseudomonadaceae; genus Pseudomonas; species Pseudomonas sp. JE3303. The sequence continues at coordinate 3,468 of NZ_JBWGIF010000016.1, read as the reverse complement.
GAAGGCCACGATGACCTCCACCGAGCGCTCGAGCGCAACCCCCACCAGTACTTCAGGTCCCACGCCCTGGGCGATCAGCCGATGGGCCAGGCGGTCGGCTCTACGCTCAAGCTGGGCGAAGGTAAGACGCGCATCACCGCAGGCCACGGCCAGCGCCTCGGGGCGCTCGAGCACACGCGATTGCAGGCGATCGAGCAGCGAAGGCGCGTTGTCGATGACTGGGCGCAGGCGGTTGCCCTCGGCCAGTCGTGCTTGCTGAGCGTGTCCCAGGATGCCCAGGTTGCCGATCGGCTGCCGCGGCTGTTCGAGCACGCTGAGCAACAGGTGCTCGAAACTGTCTCGGATCTGCGCGGTGGCCTGCTCGGTGAAGCGGTTGCGCAGGTACAGGAACTCGATGTTCAGCCGCTCACCCAGGTTCACCGCGAGGTCCATGGCGTAATTGGTCACATCGCGCCCCTGTGCCTGGCCAAAGCGCAGCTCGCCCTGGCCGATCCCTTGCAGGCGCTCGTCCACCGGGTAGTTCTCGAACACGATGATGCTGTCGAACAAGCCCTGCGCACCCTGGCCTGACCAGCGCTGCACATCGGCCAGGGAGGCATGCTCGTGATCGCGCACCTCCAGGTTGCAGGCCTGCAGTTGCAGCAGCCACTCATCGAAGGCCTGGTCCGGGGCGGGCGCCTGGATGATCGGCAGGGTGTTGATGAACAGCCCCAGCATCTGCTCGGCGCCCGGCAAGGACGCCGGCCGGCCGGCCACGGTCGCGCCGAAGCACACCTGTTGGCGACCGCTGTAGCGCTGCAACAGGATCAGCCAGACTGCCTGTACCAGGGTATTGGGGGTCACCCGCAGGCGCTGGGCCTGTTCACGCAGCAGACGAGTGCGCTGGGGGTCCCAGTCCAGGTACAGGGCCGCATGACCGGTCAGGTCGGCCTGGGGCCTGGGATACACGCAGTCAGCCAGCAACGTCGGGCTTTCCAGCCCGTGCAGCCGGGTTTTCCAGAAGTGCTCCAGGGCGGCTTGCGGCTGGGCCTGCAGCCAGGCGATGTAGTCCCGGTAACGGCCGTGCTTGGCCGGCAGCGGATGGCCGGCATAGGCCACGAAGACTTCGGCCAACAGCTGTGAGTTGCTCCAGCCATCCATCAGCAGGTGGTGGCGGGTCCAGATCAGCTGGTGGCGGTCCTGGCCCAGCCTCGCCAGCGTCAGGCGCATCAAGGGCGCCGTGCGCAGGTCGAAGTTGGCGGCGCACTGGTGGGCGAGTTCGGCCAGCGCCTGCTCGTCGACCTGGCGGTCGCGCCAGTCGAGCACAGTTACCGGCAGGCGCGCCATGCGGTGTACCACCTGCAGCGGCTGGGCGCTGCCAGCGCTGCTGTGGAAACTGCTGCGCAGCACCTCGTGACGCGCGATCACGGTGTCCCAGGCTGCCACCAGGCGATCGACGTCCAGGCCTTCCACGGGCACGCTGGTCTGGTTGATGTACAGCTGAGCGTCCGGCTCGGCCAGGGAGTGGAAGTACATGCCCATCTGCATGGGCGACATCGGGTAGATGTCTTCGATATCCCGGGCGGCGACCGGCAAGGCATCGAGCTGCGGCTGATCCAGCCCGGTCAGCGGGAAGTCCGAAGGCGTGACACCGGCCGTGTCGGCCAGCAGGCAGTGCTCGACCAATGCCTGCAGCGCGGCGCTGTAGCCGTCGGCCAATCGCTGGATCGCTTCGGGCGCGAAGCGCTCGCAGCTGAAGGTCCAGTTCAGGCTGAGTTCCCCACCGTAGACCCGGCCATTGACCAGCAGGTCGTTGTTGAGCGTCGCGTCCATGCCCTGCTCGCTACCTCCCGCGACGCCAGCAGGGCTGAACAGCGCCCCGTCCTCGGCGGCGAAGCTGCCGTCGAACTGGCCCAGGTAGTTGAAGGTGACCCTTGGCTCAGGCAAGGCCGCCAGCGCCTCGCGCTGCACGTCAGTGCCCAGGTGACGCAGCACGCCGTAGCCCAGGCCCTTGTCCGGGATGGCGCGCAGTTGTTCCTTGATCGCCTTGATCGAGGCAGATAATCCCTGGGCAGGTGTCAGCCGCACCGGGAACACCGTGGTGAACCAGCCCACCGTGCGGCTCAGGTCGACGTCCTCGAACAGCTCCTCGCGGCCATGGCCTTCGAGGCGGATCAGCGCGCTGTCGGCGCCGGTCCAGTCTGCCAAGGTACGCGCCAGGGCGGTGAGCAGCAGGTCGTTGACCTGGGTGCGGTAGGCCGCCGGGGCCTGCTGGAGCAACTGGCGTGTGATGTCCTTGTCCAGTCGGGTATGGACCGTGCGCACATGACGTGTGTGCTGCGAGCCGTGGGGATCGAGGCTCGGCAGCGCGATCAGCGCTCCCTGCAACTGGCCTTGCCAATAGTCGAACTGCGCCGCCAGCTCGGCGCTGCCGGCATGGGTCTGCAGTCGCTGGCCCCACTGCTGGTAGCTGCTGGTCTTGGCCGGCAGCTGCAGCGCCTGGCCAACGGCCAGTTGTGCGTAGGCGCTCTGCAGGTCCTCGAAGAGGATCCGCCACGACACGCCGTCGACCACCAGGTGGTGGATCACCAGCAAGAGTCGCTGCCCGCCCTCGGGCAGGCTGGCCAACACTGCCCGCAGCAAGGGGCCGTGTTGCAGATCGAGGCTGGCCTGGGCCTTGTCGGCCAGTGACAGCCACTGCTCGGCGGTGTCCAGGTCCACCTCCCACAGCATCGCCGGCTGTTCGTCAGGGCTGCCGTGGGCAGCCTGCCAGATCCCGTCGTGCTCAGAGAAGCGCAGGCGCAGGGCGTCATGCTGGCAGACCAGCGCGACCAGCGCCTGCTCCAGTACATCGCCCCGCAGGGCCTCGCGAGGGGTGAGCACCACCGACTGGTTCCAGTGGTGGCGCGTGGTCATGACGCTGTCGAGAAACGCCTGCTGGATCGGCAACAGCGCCAGGGCGCCAGTCACCGGTCCCTGGTCCTGCTGCGCGCTTTCCTCACGCCGCGCCACCCGCGCCAGGCCCTGGATGGTCTGCTGCTCGAACAGGTCCTTGGGACTGAAGCGGATACCCGCCTGGCGGGCACGGCTGACCACCTGGATGGAGATGATCGAGTCGCCCCCCAGCTCGAAGAAGTTGTCGTTCACCCCGACCTGCACCAGGCGCAGCACGTCTTGCCAGATGGCTACCAGTGCCTGCTCCATCGCCCCCTGCGGCGCCACATAGGCGTCCAGCGACTGGCGCGCCTCCGGCTGCGGCAGGGCCTTGCGGTCGAGCTTGCCGTTCGGGTTCAGCGGCAGCTTCGGCAACAGCACCAGGTGTGCCGGCACCATGTAGTCCGGCAGCTGTGCCTTGAGGCGCTCGCGCAGTGCCGTTTCATCGACACCCTCGGCCACCAGATACGCCACCAGCTGCGCCCCCGCTGGCCCCGGCTGGGCCAGCACCACCGCCTCGCGCACTTGCCCGTCGGCCAGCAGGCAGGTTTCGAT